>JANXBB010000119.1 GCA_025061975.1 Caldifarciminota bacterium
ATTTTAGTTCAAGGGCGATTAATTTATTGCTTTTAGTCATAATCCACTCCTTTCTTTAATATAAAATTAATGGCACTTTGCTTTGTTCTAAAAAATCGCTATACTCGTCACTCCCTAACGCTAAAAAAAGATTCTTCGGCACGGCTAAAATATCAGCATGCAGTTTTTCTTGGAATCCGATAATATTAAACAAAGATCCCTTTTCGGTTCCAACCGAAACTTTATAACCACGAGCTTGAAATTCTTCTTGAGCATTAAATAATTCCCACCAATATGTTTTGTGATCCTGAGAACTTTCCGGTAAAATAGCAACTAATACAATTTTATTCTCGGAAGCAGAAAAAAATTTAAATAATGAACTAAAATCACTTTCGTGATCAATAACAATCAAAACAAGACGCATAATATTACTTTATAGTAATCTAACTACTAAAAATATGTTAGCAATAATTAATGATACTAAAAATACCGTAACACCTAACTTAAGCCACTCACGAAATGCAAACCTCTTCCGTGTAGCTTTTTCATACATCCCAATCGCTACTAAATTAGCAGTAGAACCAATCATAGTCAGATTCCCCCCGAAACAACCTCCTAAAAGTAGTGCCCACCAAAAAAGTTGTGCACCTTGAACACCATGCGCTCCTAAATCACGAACTACCGGAACTAACGCAGCAACTATCGGTAAATTATCAACAAAGCCCGAAAGTCCAGCTGATCCCCACAAAAGTAATGTTGTAATTCCAATACTTTCCTTTGCCGGTCCTAAAAAATCCAACGGTAACTTATAAGCAAACTCACTTAAAAAATAAGAAATTTTCGCTGTAACTCCAGTATACTCAAGACAAGCAGCATTAGCAAAAAGAAACATAAAGTAAAGGATTGTCCACCAATCCGGACCTTTTTCAATAAAGTATCGACCACGCTCTTCTTCATATAACACAATAAAACCTACTAATATAAGTACCGAAGCTAAAAGCATAGTTTTGTCTTCAACTTTTAATAATTTTTCAATAAACGAATGCGAAATTACTGCACTAACAAACAAAATAAAAATCACCGTTGCTAAAAAAAGTTCTCGTTTATCTAAATTTTTTATACTCTCCTCAAATTCATTATACGGAATATT
>JANXBB010000257.1 GCA_025061975.1 Caldifarciminota bacterium
GACTAAATGAAATAGGAATCGAGGTTTGCGAAATAATTACAATTCGTGACGAACGGTCGTTAATTGAAAAGACAATAAAAAGAGCATTGGACGAAACAAATTTAGTTTTTGTGACAGGAGGATTAGGCCCGACTCCGGATGACCAAACTATGACCGCGGTAGCTAATGTTCTAAAAAGACGACTTGTTTTAGATGAAACCCTATACAACAAAATTGAAAAAAGTTTTTTAAGACAAGGTCACAGCGTCCCCGAATTAGCTACAAAACAGGCTTTGATTATTCAGGGCTCAATAGTTCTAGACAACCCTATTGGGCAAGCTCCTGGACTTATTTTGAAACTCGGGAAAAAACTTTTGATTCTCCTACCGGGTGTTCCTATAGAATTACAAAAGATTTTTGAAGCAGGTGTTGTCCCGTATCTTCACGAACACTTTAAATTTGAGCCCACTTTAAGTTTGACTATTCGGACGACAAATCTTTCAGAAATGACAATTGTTGAACGTATCGAAGAATCAGTTAAGAGGTATTCACAAATTAAGGTTGCATATCTCCCGTCAGTTACAGGTGTTGATGTGAAAATTACAAATATTCCTGATCGTAAAGTTTATTTGGCAATTGAAAAAGAACTTCAAGCTTTGCTTGCTCCATTTATTTACGGCTACGGAGAAGAAACAATTGAAGAGGTGATTGGAAAACTATGTAGAAAAAATGGACTTACAATAAGTGTTGCTGAGTCGTGTACTGGGGGACTTATATGTGATAAAATAACCAACGTTGCCGGAAGTTCTGAATATTTTATCGGCGGCGCAGTAGTATATTCTAATAAATTAAAACAGTTAATTTGTGATGTAAAAACAGATACACTTAAAAAATACGGCGCAGTAAGCAAAGAAACAGTAATGGAAATGGCCGAAGGAATTCGCAGGCGATTTGGTACTGATTTAGGTATTGGTGTTTCAGGAATAGCCGGGCCTTCTGGAGCCACTAAAGAGAAACCAGTTGGTCTTGTATTTATAGGTGTGGCTACAAAACGTGGAACAAATTTTGAGAAGTATATATTTAGCGGTAATCGAAGAGTGATTAAAGAAAAAGCAGCAGTTGCAGCGCTTGATTTTTTAAGACGAATAATTCAAAATTTTAAGTAATAAAATCAAGTAATAAAATAATGACTAAGCTACGCACATTTATAGCAGTTCCGCTTCCAGAAAATATAAAGACAGAAATTGCAGCGATGACTGAAAATTTTATTCATGAATTTTCATCAACAATTAATTTAACATCGATTCGGTGGGTAAATCGAGAAAATCTTCATCTTACATTAATTTTTTTAGGTGAAGTTACTGTTGATTTTGTTGACGAAAGCCAAAAAATCGTGGAACAAGTTGCAAAAACATATAAATCATTCAATATTCAGCTTAAAGGACTAGGTGTTTTTCCTAATATGCATTCAGCTAGAGTTCTATGGATTGGGATAAAAGACGACGCTAATAATATCATAAAAATCCAAAAGCTGCTTGTAGATTCGTTAATGGCAATAGGCTATAAACCTGAAGAAAGAAAATTTCATCCGCACGTTACAATCGCAAGGTTTAAAATAATCCACACAAACGAAATAAAAGATAAGTTGTCAAAAATTTTAAAAATCAATTATGAAAGCACGATTTTTCCAATTGATTCATTAATTTTGTTTAAAAGCACATTAACACCGGATGGCCCGATTTACGAAGTTGTTAAAAAATTTAAACT
>JANXBB010000285.1 GCA_025061975.1 Caldifarciminota bacterium
GTCTTAAAAAAGAGATAGAGCTTCTTAACAATGAGAATCAGAAAATAATTGAGATTTTACATGAATTAAAACAAAAGAAAGCGCGGCTTGAATCCCAGAAAACCGAACTCGGAAGCAAAATTCATAGCTGGAAAAATGATCTTGCTACAAAACGTCAGACTAATAAGCAAAATTTAGAGTTGGCTAGTAGTTTTCTTTTTGATCTTCATAAACGCCGTGAAGAGATCACAAAATTACAGAGTGAATTGGAACATTTAGGAATTGAAATTTCAACCCATGAATCCAAGAAAAAAACTCTTTCTGACACGCAGAGAAATTTACAAGAGATTTTAAATAAACTAAAAACTGAAGGAGAAAATCTTCAAATCCAAATTGAACATCTTAGGACCCAACTTGAAAACAAGCAAAAGACATTTAAGGAAAGTGACTATGGCATATTGGTTAGCGAATACGAAAAACTTGAACAAGAGTTAAACGAGCTTCGGATTTTAATTGATCTTAAAGTTAAAGAGATTTCGTCAAAAGAAATTGAAAAGTTAAAAATAATGCAAAAACGTGAACATTTAGAAACCCAAGCTGAAAATTTAATGGCCGGCGGACGGGAGATTCTAAAGACATTGGAGATCACAAAAAGTATTGATGAAATTAAAAAGGAGCTAGTAAACGTTCAAAAAAAACTCACTGCAATTGGTTTAATAAATCCATTAGCAAAAGATGAATATCAACGAGAAAAGCAAGAATTAGAACGTCTACAGACCCAGGAAAAAGATGTCGTGACCGCCCAAGAGAATTTGACACAAGCACTCGCGGAGTTAACACGACGCGCTGAAGCTATGTTTTATGAAACTTACCAAAAAGTGCGTGAGAGTTTTCGGCGAATTTTTAAAGAGATATTTTTAGAAGGTGAGGCCGATTTAGTATTAGCAACTCCTAATGAGCCTTTAGCTTCAGAAATTAAAGTTATTGCGCAACCTAAAGGAAAGACGCCGCGAAGACTTGATCAACTTTCCGATGGTGAAAAGGCGCTTTTAGCTTTGGCGCTGCTATTTGCATTCTATGATATAAAACCGGCACCATTTGTTTTTATGGATGAGGTTGATGCGCCCTTAGATGACGCTAATGTTAAAAGATTTACAGAATACTTAAAACGGCTCTCAGAGACAACACAGGTCATAATTATTACTCATAATAAGATTACTATTGAATCAGCTTCAGTAGTTATTGGTGTGACTTCAGAAAAAGGTGGCGTTTCGAAAATTATTTCCGTGCGCCTAAAAGATTGGGCATCAATGTCTCAAGAAGGAATTCCAGTAGCCAAGTAATATTGAATGGTGGTATTTGACAAATTAAAAGAAGCGTTAAAAAAAACCCGGGAATTATTTAAGCCCATAAAGGAAAATAAAAACTTAGATGCGATTGAAGAAATATTGCTCTCAGCGGATATTGGTGTAGGACTCACTCAACATTTAATAAAGCAAATTAAAGAATCAAATAGTCAAAATTTTGTTTTTGCCCTTAGGGAAAATCTAATAAAAATTTTAAGTTGTCCTTATCAAACCACACCTGAACTTGTAAAGCCAACAATTATAATGATTGTAGGTGTTCCAGGGAGTGGCAAGACGACAACAATAGCTAAACTTGCTAATTATTTTCAAAAGCGTGATTTACGGGTATTAATCTCAGCTTCTGATACATATCGCGCAGCAGCAGCAAAGCAGCTGGGAATCTGGGCAGAACGGGTTAATGCTGAAATTGTTTGGTCGAGTCCTGGGCAAGATCCCGGGGCAGTAACTTATGATGCTTTGAGCAAAGCTCAGGCACATAATTTTGATATTGTTTTAATTGATACTGCCGGTCGATTACATACAAGAAAAGATTTAATGGAAGAAGCTAAAAAGATTAAACGGGTCTGTCAGAAATTTCGAGCTAATGCCCCTGATGAAATTTGGCTAGTGCTTGATGCTAATTTTGGGCAAAATGGTATTGCTCAAGCCCGGATTTTTCATCAAGAGTTAAATCTTACCGGTCTTATAGTTACTAAATTAGACGGGACTGCGAAAGGGGGGATAATCGTTCCTATCGTCTGGGAACTTAAATTACCGGTGCGTTTCATTGGTATTGGAGAAGGATTAGATGATTTAGAAGAGTTTGATTCACATCAATATATTGCAGCGTTAATTGAACAATGAGAATTTTAATATCTGCTTGTCTTTTAGGTATTAACACACGCTATGATGGCAAAGCGATAAAGCTTAATTTAAAAACTCATAAATTAATAAAGGAGCTCCTGAAAAATCATGAGGTTATTCCGGTATGTCCAGAACAACTTGGTGGATTACCTACTCCCCGACCTCCTGCGATGATAAAAGGTAAAAAAATAATTAATCAGCTTGGTGAGGATGTGACAGCGAATTTTCGTCGAGGAGCACAAGAAGTTTTAAAAATTGCCCAGTTGTTAAATATTAAGTATGCGTATTTTAAAGGAAATAGCCCATCATGTGGGGAACATGGTATTACAAGTAAAATTTTAAAAAAACATCACGTTAAATTATATTTTCTTTAGAAGATTAAATATAATTTTTAGAAGTAGAATCCGCTAGAAAAACATAAAGCCAATCCCTTAGTTTTTGTTAAAATTCCATTATATTGCGGCAATGCCAGATTTATATAAAATTTTTTAAGTAAAAGTTTAAGTCCTGGGACAAAATAAAAATTCTTACACAAATCTGTGGCAACCGAGATTTTTAGGTTAACCACCTCAGAAGGATAATAATAAAGAGATAAATTCAATTGTTTTGCAAAATCATTGATAAAAACCGAACGGGCTAAATAATGATGATAATATATTGCAGATTTTATATATGGTGTTAAGGCAACGTCACAATATAAAAATATTTGTGGGGGAATTTTTGTTTTGAATGAATTAAGAGTATTTACTTGAGATATAAAATTAACAACCGAATCTATAAAAGGTTTTTTTAAGTAATAGTCAAAATTGACCGAATCGATAAGCACCTCGTAGGTAACTAAACGGCAATTGTCTTGCCAATAAAATCCGGTTGACAAATTAAGAAGAGCTATCGTCAAGTTAATATTATTAGAGAATTCAAAAGTGGTAAAACAATCACAAGCAGCACAATTACCATTTTGGGCTAATTTTTGGGATATATATAAACGTACGAACAAATTTTCCGGAGTTGTAACTAAGTTTCCATCTGCCGAATCAGTAAAGGTAACTGCAAGTCCTCTTTGAAAATGGAACTGTAAACCGGATGATAATTTATTGATCCAATTAAAATTGGTGATTATCGGATAATTGACTCCGGCAGTTATTCCTATATAAGACATTCCATTAAAACGAATATTTTTAAAGTTATAGGTTCGATTAATTTCGTTGCCATTTAAAATCAGCTCGAAAAGATTTTTAGGGAAAGACAAATTTCCTTGGTTTTGGGTATACACTGAGATGTTGTACGATTTAGTGTAAAAACCGAACGGTATAAGATTAAGAGCCAAATTAGTTTTAAATCCGTCTAGGGGGACGTAAGAAAGCAGGTTATTTTTATCCGCAGTATTCCAATTAGGATGTTTATCAAAATAATAAAGATAGTTGTTAAGGTTTAGGGAATTATTAGTTAAATTAAACCAGACACGTAATAATTCTAAATTATACCTGTGAGAAGATTTTGTAGTTGAATACCAAGGTTCAACAAATGATGGATTAAATAAAGTTTGCCCTACTTGGAAAACAAACAAAAGCGCAAGTATTATTTTCATTGTTGTTGGTTATTTATAATGTGTTGTGATTACAGCATAGGAGTTTACTAACATAAAAAAATCCCGCGCCATAATTTTAACTGTATCACTCGGGGGCAAATAAATTTCCAACGACAAACGGACAAGAGAATCTGTTAATATTTCTACATCATTATAAGATAGCGGGAAATGCCAATTTACTTCAGATGGGTGATACACAACTCCTGAGTTATTTAAAAGTCCACTAGGAATATTTAAGGAAATAAATGTTTTTTGGGACCGAGAATTTTCTAAAATTATTTTACAAAAAACAGATAATGGCAAATGGTTTATAAAGTAAGAATAAAAATTGGCACTGTCAATATTATTGATAATTTTTTCTCGGATTTCTTCAGAGATAGTAACGTCGAATGGTCCAAAAGTTAGTGTATCGGGTATTATTTGTAAAACCAGAGGCGTATTCAGTTCATATGTGCCTGCGACAAAAGATTGCCGACTTAAATTTAAGTGCGTTTCACCAATTAAAAGAAGTTGGGCATTAAGGTTTAATACTGTAGGATGGAAATTAAAGAATTGCGCAAAGTTAAACCGGAAATGGTTGTTTGTTCCGTATTGGAGATTACCAGGATTCAAAAAAACACATGTATCAAATACCATCGTTTCTCCTTGAGAATTTTGAGCATAAACATGAATTAAAAGGTCAAAAGACGTCCATAATGTGTTTAAAAAATCTATGTCTAAAAAAATATCTTTTAAGTAAATGTGAGAAGTTAACTCGGGCAAATTAAGAGATATTGTATCGTTAAAAAACGTATAATGAATTGTATCTAATACTGTAGCAGCCAAATACTCTAGAGTAATATTTTGAATTTGATAACTAAATTTTAGGTGATGTTCTTGTGATATCGTAACAAAATTAGAATCTAGCGGGAGTAAAATTGTATATTTTAATGTCATAGGAGTACGATTCGGAGAATCGTTGTGATAGGAACGCAACGGAAACATCATTTCGATAGTTTCAAAATTAGTGATCCAAAGTGTCGTATCGATATTAAATTCGCATAATTTAAATGTAATTGAGCATGAAAAAGGAAAATTGTTTTGTAGATTTAAAATCAGTCTACCAGAGGCAAATTGTAGGTCTGTTAAATATAAAGAATAATTCGTTTGAAGCTGATGAATTTTTTGTTTACAAAAAGTTAAATAACGTGGGGTAAGGGAACGGAAAGAACCGGCATTGATTTTTAATGATTCCAGAGCCATTATAAATATCAATGAATCATTTGCCGAAATAGGAATCGAATCAGAGGTTCCGCGGCTACTAATACTTACCGTGAAAGCTTGAAGGCTGTCCAGCATAAAATTTTCTAATACGATACTATGTTCCGAAGTTGTCATTGAATCAACTTGAACAGACGAAAGCAACTCGATTCCGTCAAAAAAGCAAGAGATTGTATCAAACACTAATCTTGTTTGATTATTGATGGTAATTCTTATTCGAGCCTTTTCTAGGGATAAAAATGCTAAGTTCCTGAAAACAATAGACTTGGTTATCGTCTGATTAAATGATGGGATAATAGCATAAATAGTAGATTCGGGAATCGCAAGACCGGTGATTTCGGATATTGAAATTGTAATTCTAGTACTGTCTAAATTAGGAATTACAAAATCTCTCAGCAGAATTTTAGTAGAATCTGTGCGGTCATTAATTTTTAGCGATTCAATTGGGAAGATACTATCCCATGTCCCTTCATAATGAAAAACAATAGTTGAATCCGCATTAATTCTAAAATACGAACTGTCAAGAAGATCAATTACTTTAAATTTTTTATTGTTTGCTAAAGGAATTGTAATGTTGGTTTGCCAACGGGGTCGTTTAAAACAACTAAGAGAAAAAACAAGAATAATTAACCATGCAAAATTTTTATATTTCATTTAAAGTTTTTATGTTCTACTTAGCCAATAAAGAAAACGACCACAATGCGGGCAGTTCATTATATTGTTGGCACTACGAGTTGCATATTCGGATGGCAGACGACTATAACATCCGCCACAAAATCCATTTATAACCTGAACAACAACGCGACCGCCGTATCGTTGCATAATTATATCATATTCTCGAAGTAAACGGGGTTCAATTTTTTTTGCTATCGCATTTCGTTCTTTTTCGATAGTTTTCATAAACTCTAAAGTCGGTTTAGTAGATTTAAATCCGATTTTTTTATAAGCCGGTGAAACCATATCTCTGAGGATTAAATCTAATTCCTCTAGGCTTCGTAAAAGATTTATTTGTTCTTTTACGTTCATAGTTTTGTTTCTAAATTTTTAATCAATTCAATTAACTCTTCTGGAGTTTGGGGCTTCATGTATTGTTTCCTTTTTGCTAATTCTTGGCAAATCATTGCCACTTTTCCTAAAGCGATTAGATATTGATTATGGGGATCTTGAGGTGGTGCAACAATCAAAAAGAAAAAATGTACCGGCTTTTTGTCAATGGCATTGAAATCAACGCCGGTTGTTGATCGACCTACTGCAAGTTCTAATTTATCAATGAGAAGCGATCGACAATGGGGAATACCGATCCCCTTGCCGATGCCTGTGGAACCTAATTCTTCTCGCGTGAGGATAGTTTCTAAAAGCATGTCAGCTTCTTTGCCGGTTTTAATTAAGCTGATTAGTTCTTTTAAAACATCGGCTTTTTTCCGAGATTTTAAATTAAGATTTATTCTTTCTGGTCTTAATAACGAACTTATTTCCAATGTCAATTTATACCTCCTTCAATGATTTTACCCACTTTATTATCATCTAATTTATATATTGTAATGAACTTTATAAAAATTTCAATAGCTTTTACATTCGTTCCGGTGTAGATATTCCGAGAATTGTCAGAGCGGTTTTTATTACCTGTCTGATAATCTGACACAAATAAAGTCGTGCATTTGCTAGTGATTTGTTTTCGTCGAGAACTCGAATAGTTTCATAATATTTATGGAAAGCATTTGCGAGATTAAGTAAATAATATACCAAATGGTGTGGTTCAAAATGGAGTGCAGATTCTAAAATAA
>JANXBB010000165.1 GCA_025061975.1 Caldifarciminota bacterium
CATGATTTGTGATTCAATTTATCTATATTATGGCAATGCTCTTTATCCGGCAGTGAATAAGACAAATGAAGGTTTGAGTTGGTTTATTTATTCCGGGCATGGCAATGATAACTGGTGGTCAGATTTTAGTCCGGATTTTACGCGGGAAGTGGTTAGAACATTAACTAATGTGAATAAAATTCCGTTGGTTTTAAGTTATAGTTGTAATACCGGTAAATATCAGAATGACGAATGCTTTATGGAGACCTGGCTACGAGTCGGTTTTCGAGGCGCGATTGCCGCTGTCGGGGCAACTATAGAAACAGGCTGGATTGAGGATGATTATTTTCAGCGGTTTTTATTTGATGCGGCGTTTGATTCTAGTCTTACTTGGATAGCAGGAATGCTAAATAAGGCAAAATTGCGTTTTTTTCAGCGTTTTGGTAATACTCCTGTTACTCGTGCTTGTTTTGAAACTTATAACTTGTTAGGCCTGCCATCAGTTCATATTTATACTGATACTTTGTTCACCCTTAATCCGAGTTATCCGAATTCGATTCCAATTGGCTATCAGACAATGACGGTTAATCTTGGCACAACCCGAAAATGTCTGGTCAGTCTTTGCTCAAAACGCGATACCATTCATCAAACACAATATACTTCCACGGGTTCGGTCCAATTCTCTTTTTCTGCTTCGGCTTACGATACTTTAATCTTGACAATCAGTGGTCATAATATCAAAACGCATCAAGGTTTGATTACGGTTCAAAGCCCTGATGTCGGTGTTAGTAAGTTACTGGTGCCAATGCAAGTTGATTCCGGTTCAGTGATTACACCAGCCTGTTCAGTTTACAATTACGGCACGGTCAATGCAAATTATTGGGTAAAGATAAGAATTAGCAGTTTTTACCGCGATTCAGTTTATCTTGAAAATCATCAGCCCAGCACTCGGTTATATGTCAGTTTCAAACCCTGCACTTTAAATCTTAGGGGTTATAATTTTGTCTCTTGCTCAACTGAATTTACTGGTGACTTAAATCCGAGTAATGATAAAAAGACCGACTCAATCTTTGTCCGGGTGCTTGATGTTGCTGTCACTGAAATTATTCAACCAGTTGGAATAGTTGAATCCACGGCAACGATTATTCCCAAGGCAATAGTTAAGAATTATGGTAATACCACGGTCAGTTTTTCAGCAAGTTTCAAAATTGGCACTTGGTCAAACACACAACCAGTTTATAATCTCTTGCCTGATTCCGGTCGGATTATCAACTTTGCTTCTTGGACTGTTGGTGCGCGTGGCAGTTATTTAGTGAAATGTTCAACTGCGTTAAGCGGTGACCAAGTAATAACGAATAATCAACTTGAAGATTCTTTATGGATTATCGGCGACACAATACCACCATTACCTCCAATTCTGATTTCACCGGCGAATAACGAAACACTCCAAACGCAAGTGATAAGTTTAGTCTGGCATAAGGTTTCTGATGCGGTTTTGTATCAATTAACAGTGAATCAAAATAAAGCCGAATATGAAATTACCGATACAAGTTATACTTTAGAACTTGCGCAAGGCAATTATAATTGGCAGGTGCGAGCAAAGGATGGCGCAGGTAATTGGAGCGATTGGTCGGAAATCCGGCAATTTACGATTCGCTTGCCCGAACCGCCGGGTTGGACACAAAAACATCCAATACCAAGTCAAATATCCAATAAATATGTCAAAGATGGTGGTGCTTTAGTCAGTGCTGGAAATGTGCTTTATGCGTTTCGTGGCAATAAGTCAAATGAGTTCTATCAATACTTACCTTCGTCAGATTCTTGGATTAAAAAAGAATCAATCCCATTTTGGTATAAACCCGGCACAACCACAGTTAATAAAAAACGCGTCGGCAAAGGCGCGTCACTTTGTTGGAATGGCAATAATACTATCTACGCTACCAAAGGCAATGGCACTTATGAATTCTGGGCTTATGATACGATAACTAACCAATGGACTTTTAAGTCTTATGTGCCATCACAAAAACCGCCCAAAGGTGGCACTTCTATTACCTACCTTAATGGTAAAGTCTATGTTTTAGCCGGCTCACAAAAGATTATTAACCAAAGACCTGAAAACAACTTTTTTGTTTATCATCCTACAACAAATACTTGGGACACTTTAAGTCCAGCACCAATTGATAATGATTATAAGAGTTGGAAGGATGGCAGTTGTCTCACAGTAATTGATAGTTTGATCTATGCTTTAAAAGGTAATGCCAAACATAACTATTTCTGGGTCTACAGCCCTAATA
>JANXBB010000075.1 GCA_025061975.1 Caldifarciminota bacterium
AAACACCGGTATCTCGGTAACTTCATTGGATGGTTTAATTATACTCACCACACCTACATCACGATAAGTGTATTGTTGTACCCGAAAAACTCGAGACATTGTATCGTTTAAAGGATTAATATCACCATAATGACATTTCCCGTAGCTTGCATTAGTCGTTTGAAACCTCACCCGGTATGTGCCCGGATCTAATGTTAACTCTCGAAATACTACGGCACGAGTCGCTTCAGATGGCAATGATTGTATACTTACTGAGTCAACATATACTTGTGTACCTTGAGGATGCCTATAAATGAAGCATTTGGTTTTAAATGATGTTATTTCTGTCCCGAAATTTTTCACTATTGCTTGAGGATTAAACGGAACAGGGTTAATCACAGTGTCAGGACTTTTAATTTCTATTACCCCAACATCGATTGGTGCTTTTCTTATTGTCCCGCCTACATCATCAATAAATACACCATGACGATTTGGATTATCGGCACAATAACGGAATGCAACATAAATCGGCTGATTAATAAAAGAAGCTAATGATATAGTTCTTAAGGTATAGTCCCATGTTTTAATTCCAAACGCATCTATCCGATAACCGCTAGCCGGGTTCATAAAATCTTGGGGTGTATTTCCCGCTCGGGAAACCCAAACTTCAAGACTTTCTTTCTGATTCTTAGTATAACCTCGATACCAAAAAGTTAGTGTATAACCGGTTGATGTAGGATAAATTCTTGGAGTCACAAGCCAGTCATTATTGGGTACCTGAGGATTGCCTCCTTGACCACCACCGTATGTTTTCGGACAGAATGCACAACCGGGTTGAGTTTTTGGCCCTCGACCATCTAATTGCCAAACTGATTTATCTCGCGGTGCTGTTGAATCCTCTAAATTATAAACTGTCCATCCAGCTGGTGGAAATGTTGATCCACTAAATGATTCAGAGAAATACTGAGCAGATGCCAAATTTAATAATAAACACAAAAATATAAATATAAGGTATAACTTCTTCATACTATCCCCCTCTCTGGTTTTTGGTTTTTTATACATTTCATAAATCATAATTCACTACTCCTTAATTATTAGACCTTGTTTTACAAAAAAAGTTGCAAATTAAATTCATTTTACGATTCTTTGGAGGGAAGCTTAATTGAAGTGCCACAAAAATTAATATAATCGACTAATAATATACACAGAATTAATCTCTATAAAATGATAACAAAAAAATTAATTTTGTCAAGAGAAAATTTTCAAATAGCAAAATTTTTAATACTTTGGTTTTCAATGTGTTATAACAGAGATAGAATTTTTAATTATAATTTTAATTACAAAATTTTAATTATAATTTTAATTACAAAATAATAAGGGTTTACTTAAAAAGAGAATATTTAAGAATAAACCCTAAAAATACGATAGAAACCATTGACATTAATTTTATAAGAATGTTTAATGATGGGCCGGCGGCATCTTTAAACGGATCGCCAACTGTATCGCCTACGACACTTGCTTTATGAGCATTTGATCCTTTTCCACCGTAATTCCCTTTTTCAACGTATTTTTTCGCATTATCCCAAGCACCACCGGAATTAGCCATCATTATAGCAACAACGAATCCTGACGCTAAAGCACCTACTAAAAGTCCTATTACTCCTTCGGGGCCAATGAGGAGTCCAACAATAATTGGAACTATTATAGCGCTAAGTGCTGGAATAATCATTTCTTTTTGCGCCGCCTGGGTACAAATCTTTACTGCCCGGGCATAATCCGGTCGAGCTTGGCCGTCTAGTAATCCTTTGATTTCTCGGAATTGTCGTCGGACTTCTTCAACAATTGCACCTGCAGTTCGACCCACTGCTTTCATTATTAATGACGCGATACTATAAGGCATCATAGCGCCGATTAATACGCCGGCAATTAATCGAGCGTTCATCAAGCTGACATCTAATTCGCGAATAGTGTTAAACATCCTAAGGCCTACGACACGGACTTCATCGCGATAGGCAGCAATTAATGCTAAAGCAGTTAGTGCTGCTGAGCCAATAGCAAATCCTTTACCAGTTGCTGCAGTTGTATTTCCTAAGGCATCCAAAGCATCGGTTCGTTCTCGAACAATCGGC
>JANXBB010000156.1 GCA_025061975.1 Caldifarciminota bacterium
GCCTGACTAATTACAACACTAATTGTTAAAATCAAAAATAACTTCAGCACCGTTATTTTCATTGTGGTTATTAATTATATGGTATAAAGAATTTCACTATTAGTCAAGCAATCGATTAAATTCTCCATTCTGATTAATCACACTAAAACGATCTTGATTATTGTAACTCCTTTGTAATGATAGACTTCTAAAATTTATAACCTACCCCAAGGGTAGGGCACAATCCCCAGGTTCTCAAGGACCAATTGGGAGATTTTGTGAGTTCTTTTGTTGGAGTTGAGATAATTTTAGTGCTTAATGTAATACTAAAGATAAACCTTAAAAGGTTATTTGCTGGTAAGTTAAAAGCTGTCCTTGGGAAACTTCTTAAGGATCTTCACGTGCTCAAAGTAAAGATACATTATGATTAAAAAGACTATTTTGATATAGACAAAGCTTATTGATTTTCTTTAAGTTTTATAGTAAAATTTAGTCACATTTTAATCAAGTGGGGTGACTTATGGAAATTTTTGTTTGTTTAAAATTAGTGCCTAATACTCAAGATACTGAAGTCCGGATTGATAGTTCAAAGCGCGACATTTTGAAGGTTCGGTTGTCATACACAATTAATGAAGCTGACGATTATGCTTTAGAAGCTGCTCTGCAACTTAAGGAAAAAGTTGGCGGGCAGATTACTGTAATTACAGTTGGTGAAGCTCAAGCTGATGAGATGCTGCGCATGGCATTAGCCAAAGGTGCAGATCAAGCAATTAGACTTTCTGACGAAGTTTTCACTAATTTTCGTTATGATCCCTTAACTATTGCATATCTCTTAGCAAAAGCAATAAGTCAATATAAATACGATTTAATACTAACCGGGGCAATCGCATCGGATGACGGTTATTCAGCAGTAGGACCGGCTTTAGCGGGATTTCTTAAAATTCCTAGTGCTGCATATGTAACTTATTTAGAATTAATTGACAATCAACGCTTAAAGGTAAGTCGGGAGCTCGAAGGAGGGCTTTTAGAAAACAAAGAACTCGCTTTGCCTTGTGTCTTATCGATTCAAACCGGAATTAATAAACCCCGTTATGCTTCAATTTTAGGGATTAAACGCGCATCATCAAAACCGTTAACTGTGCTAAATGCTGGTCAGTTAAATGTAAATCAAAAGGATTTAAAAATGTTTATTGATCTTGTTGAGATGTATTATCCAGAAATCGTCTCCAAAGCGCAAATAATTTCCGGAAACGAGGAAGAAATATCAGAAAAGTTAGCATTAATAATTAAAGAAAAGGTGGGCTTATGATTCTTGTAGTTATTGAGCATCAACACGGAGCACTTAAAGACATTAATTTTGAACTACTAACTTTAGCGCACAAATTAGCTCGGAGCCGAAACGAAGAAGTCGCTACAGTAATTCTTGGTAGTAATCCTGTATCTTTTATTGATGCAGTTACATCGTTTGTCAATAAAATTTTCGTTATTGAAGATTCAAATCTTGAGAATTTCAACAACTATCTTTATATTAATTATCTGAGTAAACTTATAACCGAACAAAAACCTAACTTGATTTTAATTGGGCATACCGGACAAGGTATTGATTTTGCGCCCTATTTAGCTAGCTCTTTAAATCTTCCAATTATAACCGATATCTTTGATGCCGAATTTTCTGATGACAAAATTCTTGCACGACGAACAATGTATGGAGGTAAGCTTAATGCTAAAGTCTTAACTTCAGCAATCCCGGCAATTCTGACGGTACGTCAAGGAAGTTTTGAAAAGAATCTTTCCCCAATCACCTCCCAAGCACATGTTGAACGCTTAACACTAACTGTTGATTCATGCGAGTTAGAGAAATCAAAGTTTTTAGGATACACTGAAGCACCGAGCACGGGAATTGATATTACTAAAGCTGATGTTATTGTAGCGGTAGGTCGGGGCATTAAAGAAGAGAAAAATTTAGCGCTGGTTGAAGAATTTGCTCAAGAAATTGGTGGCACTTTAGCGTGCACACGTCCGATTATTGATGCTGGTTGGCTTCCCAAAGACCGTCAAGTTGGATCATCAGGAAAGACTGTTAAACCAAAGCTTTATATTGCTTTAGGAATTTCCGGTGCCTTCCAGCATATCAGCGGCATGAAAAGCTCAGAACTTATTATTGCAGTCAACAAAGATCCCGAGGCGCCAATTTTTTCAGTAGCGCATTATGGCGTCGTTGCTGATTTATTTAAAGTCCTACCGGCATTAGCAGCTAAGATAAAAGAACTCAAAAAACGTTAAAATCAGTTTGTGGCAATAGAAATTATTGATAAAGAAATCCGCAAGAGTATTATTGAACACGGTGCAATTGATGCTTATAAATGCTATCAGTGCGGAATGTGTTCCGGACTTTGCCCATGGTTTTTAGTATCCAAAGTGAGTTTTATTGTCAATCGAATTCCTCATAATGTTAAATTGGGTAATGTTTTAGTCTCAGAAAAACCCGAAGTATTAGAAAAAGAAATTGAAGAACTTATGCGTTGTGTAGGATGCGACTTGTGTTATGAGTATTGTCCGCGCGGAGTCAATATAAGTGATATTGTTCGTGCCATAAGAGAAATTTTAGTTGAGTATCAATCATTACCCAAAAGCCTTTCCGATGTTGTAGCAAAAATCTACACTTCGGGAAATCCTCAAGGAGCACCGGAGGAGAAAAGAAATGCTTGGGCCGAAAAATATCATGTGACTTACTACACTCCGGATAAAGAATTTGCTTATTTTGCTTGCTGCTTTTTAAGTTATGAACCCCAGCTTAAAAAAATCGCTGAAGCTACAGTTAAAATTCTTAATTCCGCCCATATATCATTTGGAGTAACCGACGCTAAATTAGTCTGTTGCGTCGAAGCAGTTCGCAATATTGGTGCTGAAAAAGTTTTCCTAGAACTTGCACGTAATAATATTAATATACTAAACAAAACCGGAGTAAAAAAACTCCTTGTTTCATCACCGCATTGTTATACTGCATATAAAAACGATTATAGGGGACTAGGATTTAATGGAGCAGTTATTCATATCACTGAGCTTTTTGCTGAACTAATAGCAAATAAGAAAATTTATCCGACAAACCCGATTCCTAAGCGTGTAATTTATCATGACCCATGCACTTTAGGCCGACAAAATAATATTTATGAGGCGCCGCGTTTAATTTTGGAAGCAATTCCAGAACTTTATTTAATTGAATTCCCAAATTTTAATCGTCAAAACAGTATCTGCTGTGGTGCTGGCGGCGGCGGACTTTGGCTCGATTGGCCGAAAGATGAACGACTTGCCGACATTAGGGTTAAACAAGCATATGAAGCCGGTGCGGAGATTATTGCTGTAGCTTGCCCTTATTGTTTTATAATGTTTGAAGATAGTATAAAATCAATGAATTTGCCTTTAGAAGTTAAAGATATTTCGGAACTTTTGCAAGAATCTTTACCAGAAACTTTCTAAAAAAAACTAAAAGCATTAAAAAATAAAAGGCAGGGAAGAGATATAAGCTCTCCCCTGCCTTGGGTTTAATGTTTAGTATCTTATTCGGCAATAATCAGTTTTTTACGCATGGTGTATTCAGGAGTCGTTAGTTCATAGAAGTAAATACCCGCTGAAACTCGTCGACCGTAATTATCAGTTCGCTCCCATCGTGTCCGATATTCCCCGGCTTCATAATGACTATCAGCTAAAGTTTTAATTAATTGACCAGCAGCATTATAAATTGCGATCTTCACTCGCGAAGTTTTGGGGATTTGCCAACGAATTTCAGTAAAGTTTGCAAAGGGATTGGGCGCTGCATTAAATAAATCATATTCATAAAGATTCGCTAAACCATCATTGCCTTGAACGTTACCGGGTATATATTTCACATAGAAAAATTTCTCCATTCGGTTATTGTTGGGTGTTACATCAGCTCCTGCAGCTGTTTGAATCCAGGTTTCCATCTTATATAAACCGGTGTCTTGGAAAGTCACACCTGAAGAATATAAAAGACAGATATAGCTTCGGGGATTTAATGTGTAATCTAAATACCGTGAGAATATTACTGAATTAGTTTTTACTCGAATGATTCTTATATACGATCTAACTGTTATGCGTCTTGTTGGTGAATTATTGGAAACTGAAGACATCGTATTATAAGTAACCGCTTTAGCTACTGTATCAGTTCTTACGAGACTCTGCCCTTTAAGGAGAGTTAGTCCATTTACTTGGAGATCATTTTCAATTCCTGAAACATTGAATTGTTTACGGTAACGGTCATTAACAAGATTCTGGTCAGCACTCATTCTTACACGCGCATGAATAACATGATAAGTCGGATTTGTCAGCCAAGTTAAATCGGCATATTGAGGATGCCAATTGGGTAAAGAAATTGTATTAGAACCCGGATTCACATTATTTAAAATTACAGTTACTGAATACTCTAAGATCGAATCATTAGGATTCCGCGAGACTTGACATACGGTATCAAACTTTATTGGATAGCGCCAAATATACACATCTAAAGTACAGTGTTCAGTTACCGGAGGTACTGAATAATTATACACTTCAACTGTTGGTGCAAATGGTGTACAAATTGGCACAGATGTTCCTGGTTGGGGAATTGATAAAATACCGAGATCACGATAAATATTAACAAATGTTGCGGTTACATTTTTTGGTGCGTTCATTATTAACGACGTAGGATTTATATTACCGCTCAAATCGCCGCTCCATCCGGTAAATGCAGCACCAGGGTTCGGATTAGCCGTAAGTTGTACTGACTGTCCATTTAAATACCATTCATAATCAGGATCCTTTGTAACCGAACCGGGACCGTTTATATTTATTGTTAGTAAATAATAGATATCATATGTTGCAGTAATCGTTGTCGGTGCCGTAATCGCTTCAGGCCGATCATCACTCACATAAACATACTTGGTCGTACCAGATAAATCATACTGCGGACTTACAAAAATACCACTCGCCGCCTCACCAGACTTCACCCACTCAGCATCCGGCACAACCACCGGCACATTCGCCGCATAAGTCACATAATAATAGATATCCCAGTTAGCCGTTGCGGTTTTAGGCCCATCCATGGTAATGGGATTTGAAATAAGATTACTTCCTGAAGCATCACCGATCCAACCAGCAAACACATATCTTGTACCATTAGTTGTTACAATTGAATCAACAACACTTGCATAAGCTATTGCACCGGAATCATACCAACCTGCGCCATTAACCGTGCTATGAGCCGAATTAACTGTTAAATAATACTGATGCGTCCAACTCGCAGTCTGAGTTATCGGACTATTTAATGTTATTTGCTCTGGATTATTTGTGCCACTGTAACTCCCGTTACCGCTTCCTGTCCATCCGTTCCAAACATAACGCTCACCATCTCCTGTTTGCGGCGCAGTAGCAGAAATCGTAACAACACTTCCCGCATTATACCAATGAGTTCCGACTGCCGGACTCGTTGTCCCATAATTCGTAACCATCGTCAATTGATACTGAGTTACCCAAGTTATTTCTTGTGATGTCTGCCCAGGAACATTCATTGAGCCGGATGTTGGCGAACCAACATACCGAACACCAACTCCCCCTGAAATTGGCGAGGATACACTCCAATTATAAGTACCTGCAGCAACATTAGATATTGTAATAGTATTGGTTGTTGAGGTGTAAGGAGTTCCATCCCAAGTTACAGTCCAAGATGTTCCTGCCGGTAGACCGTTTGCTGTAAAGGTTACAGTATGAGTTGTTGGGGGAAAACTTTTAACGACCACATCATCTATTCGTACCCGATCACGATTTAACTCTCGGTACCAAAATGCAATATAAATATTACTGCCAGCATAAGCACCTAAACTACGGGCAAACCTTGTCCAGGTAGTTGATGTAATGGTAATCTTATACACAATATTATATTGAGATGTGTCTGTCTGAGATGCTCCAGTAGAAATCCTAATGTACAAAGTCTCTGATGTAGAATACGGTCCTATTCGAGCATAAAATATTACACTATCCTTCGCGTAAATCGGGCCAACATTAGGCGTCATTAACCAATCATTATTGCGAGACGATCCATCACTTTCAATACCTGCACAAGCTGGAGAAGTATTAGGACTAATCGTGACCAGTTCCCACGCATTCCCACCATTAAAATTTCTTAAAGCCCAACCTGTAGGCGGAAATGTTAAGCTTGTAAAACTTTCGTTAAGAAGAATCGACTGAGCAAACAAACCGGAGACAAATAATGTTGCAATTAATACAAACAATACACGTTTTTCAGGCATTTAATGCCTCCTTCCCGTATTATGCCATTAACTTACTAGTTATCCTAAAATGTGCAGGGAAACTCTTTCGAGTTTATGCACTGATAACTAGTCGCCTGATTATAAGTAAATAAATTTCTTTTGTCAAGTATTTTATCAAATATCCGTCTTATCATTAAATAACCTTTAAAATATTACTTTAAAATAATATTCTTATAAGCACAAAATTTAATATAAGTCTCTGATGTTTAATATATTAGCTTATATTCACTTAAAATTAGTGAGTGCTCCCCTACACGGTTTACTAAAGCCTAAAGTGCAAATAAGATTCAGAGCTTAAAACAATCTAAACCCACAAAAGCTTAGAGTAGAATTTTAACAAACTATAGTTAAGATACACTAAATACTAACGAAAATAAGAAACGTACTCCTCTTTTTATTCTTAGCCGAATTTAATTGCTGCAATAAAAAACCTTTCTATCCTAATATCCCTAAACTTGTAGGCAGTAAATTTTAAACTTTCCTATACGCTTATAGTTTTAGTATAAATGTAATAACTAATTATTAGCTGATATTATTTTAGCTTACATTTTAGGTGGCTTAGGAATAAAGCCTTGTTTCATTAATGCTTGTGAT
>JANXBB010000173.1 GCA_025061975.1 Caldifarciminota bacterium
AGGAGGTTTTGTTGGGTTTCCGATGGAGACATTGCGGCCGCAACTGATAGAGCAGAGAAATCTGCTCTATTTTTTTATTGACATCTTGTTTTTGTTGTGTATGATATTTTTAAAGATATTATTATCCGGGATATCTTATGTCAGAGCCATTAGATAAATATCTTTATTGTCAATATAATTCCGATTTTTATTTTGCTTTGCAACTCAAGTATATCTTAACCCTCTCCGCTTTAGGATTACAAAACCTTGAACAATATCTAACTAATTTCCAATCCCGTCTCATCTATTTTATCACCTGTCTTACTAATGTCAAAGACCAACGCTTTACCTATGACCTGCGCTTTATTTCGCAACCTGACCCTAATTTATACACCAAGGGCACGATTTCTGTATATCTGCTGTGTCACATTACTAATACCAATCAAGAGGAAGTTTCTTCTCATATCTTAAGTCTTATTAATCTCCTGCGCTCTTTATTTTTAGAATATAATTTTGAATTGATTGATGGTCAAAAAATTCCCCCAATTCTTAATCCTTTCCCAATAAATCATCTTGCAGGCATCACTCGTCGTTTTGGCATTGAACGATTAGATTCTTTGCGTCGAAGTAATAACTGTTTTCGGCTGGGTTTTATTAATAATCAAACTGATCTATCTGCCTCTAAACTCCAATCTAATTCGGACACCATCTTACATATCTTCCCATTTCTTCCTAATCAAAATCCAATGAACAATCTCTTTCATTATCTGCTCTTATTAGAAAATCCGATTGCGATTAGTATCCGTCTTACGCCAACCAATTTAACTGAACAAGAAGAAGATTTTTTTGAAGAGCAGATTGTCCGTTGTGAACGATATGCCCAAATTCATTTGGGGGCACTTTCGGAAGACGCATCATCGCTTTGGCCGGCCTTAAAAGAACAAGCATCTTTATTTCGGCAATATCAGACGCGGATGCTTTTAGGTCTTAAAGACAACTCCGCTTTATTGACGCTGGAAGTTGCATCACAAAAGCCCATTCCGATTTTGCTTTTAGATATTATTGGCTCTTTAATAACTGAACCTGCTGGTAGCACAAAAATTACCTTTGAGTGTATTCCTAAAATCCATCTGGCTGGGGGCTATGATATTATAAATCTTGACAATTCTCAAGAAGCTAAAGATAATTTTTCCAGGATAAATTTAACCCTACCATCACATACCTTAATCAGTAATGATGCGCAGCGATTATTATATTTATTTGACTCAGTAGAAGCATCTGCGGTCTTTCGTCTACCGCCGGCAACTTTAGAAGCTCCGCTCGGCTTAAATGTTCAGCACTGGCGGCATTATATAGCTCCCAGACATCTGCCCGAGACCGGTTGCTTAGTGGGAATTACTGAACAGCACGGTATTCGCCAAGAAATACGAATATCAGCAATTGATCGAAGCCGACACGTTTATGTTGTTGGTCAAACTGGCACCGGCAAAACAACTCTCTTAAAAACAATGATTTTAGATGACATTAAAAATGGCCATGGACTTTGCGTCATCGACCCCCACGGCGACCTGTTTAAGGAATTATTAGGCAAAATTCCGAAAAACCGACTGAAAGATGTCGTTGTCTTTGACCCTACTGATACCGATTACCCAATCGGCTTAAATATGTTGGAATACGAAGATGAGTCGCAACGGCATTTTCTAATCCAAGAGTTAGTTGGTATCATTATGCGATTGCTGGAAGATGAATATGGGCCAGAAGCATATAATATAGTTGGCCCAATATTTTTTCAACACATGAAAATGAACCTGCTCTTAGTAATGTCTAAAAAAGATGACCCTGGAACTTTGCTTGAGTTTTATAATATTTTTCAATCAAAGAATTATTGGAAAAAATGGCTCCCCCTACAAATTGAAGACCCGTCTCTTAATGTATGGGTAAATAATGTGCTACCCTATTATGATTACCAGAAGGTTGGCTCCGACACCATTTCGTTGGGCAGTTATGTGGGAAGCAAATTTGACTCATTTGTCTTTGACCCAATGTTGCGTAATATCTTTGGTCAAAAGCATTCGACAATTAATATTAAAAATATTATGAATCAGGGAAAAATACTTTTGGTTAACTTAGCCAAAGGCGAATTAACCGAAACTAATTCGCGATTCTTAGGAATGGTGCTTTTAGCAAAAATTATGACCGCTGCGACCGGTCGAGTGAAAATACCTCCCCAAAACCGTAAAGAGTTTTATCTTTATGTTGACGAATTTCAAAGTATTGCAACTCAGAGTTTCATTACGCTTCTTTCCGAAGCCCGAAAATTTGGTGTGAGTTTAATTTTAGCCAATCAATTTATCTCTCAAATTAAAAATG
>JANXBB010000275.1 GCA_025061975.1 Caldifarciminota bacterium
TGATGGTATTGCAATAGCATATAAAAATGGTGCAGTAGTTACTAACATGGAGTTCATTCAATTTCATCCTACCGCTTTATATGGTAGAAAAATTGATAACCGATATTTTTTAATATCTGAAGCGGTTCGGGGCGAAGGAGGTATTTTACGAACAATTGATGGTAAAACATTTATGGAAAAATACCACGAAAAAGGGTGTCTTGCACCACGGGATATAGTTGCTCGAGCGATTGATAATGAAATGAAAAAGACCGGAGCTAATTATGTTTTACTTGATGTTACTCATTTGGATCCTGAAAAAATTAAATCACGTTTTCCTAATATTTATAATACTTGCCTTAAATTAGGTATTGATATTACCAAAGAACTTATACCCGTAGTTCCAGCAGCACATTATATTTGTGGTGGAATAGAAATTAACGAATGGGGTGAGACTAACATTCCAGGACTTTTTGCGATTGGCGAATGCGCCCATTCCGGTCTTCACGGTGCAAATCGCTTGGCATCTAATTCTTTACTCGAAGCTCTTGTTTTCGCTGAGCAAGCTGCAACCCGAGCTAAACAAGTCTACTCTAATATGCAAATTACCGATTTTAACATAACTTCCAGTAATAATAAAAAGATAGAAATTCACGAAAATCCGATAGCGTTAGATTTAACTAACAAACTCCAGAAATTAATGTGGGAGGGTGCAGGGATTGTACGGTCCAATAAAAGAATTCTTAAAGCGTTAGACGAATTGTCCGAGATAGCTAAAGTTGCAAAAAAAATACCCACTCTATCAATTAACATAATAGAACTCAATAATATGATTACTGTCAGTTACTTAGTACTAAAAAGCGCCTATTTGCGCAACGAATCCCGAGGGCTTCATTATAAAGAAGATTATCCAAATATCGATAATGAACATTTTTTAAAAGACACTATACTCAAAAAATCAAACGATGAAGAACTCTACCTCCCAAATTATTAATATTAGCCCTAAATTACATACAATAATCGAATCATTTATAAATTATTTAACTACCGAGAGAAGCTTAACGCGCAATTCAGCTAATTTTTATAGTGCCGATATAAAACAATTCCTTTCGACAATCGTCCCCCCAAAAGATTTATCCAGTATTACCGATGCCGATATAACAAATTTTATCTCGTCATTAAATTCACTGTCGTTAGCACCATCGTCTATAGCTCGTAAACTAACTTCTTTAAAAGTATTCTTCAATTATCTTTTAGCTGAAAAACTTATCACTCATGATCCGACAGAAAATTTTCAAGCGCCTAAAATTATCCGTAAGCTTCCTTGCGTTTTATCCTATGAAGAAATTGTAAAAATTATCCAATCAGCTGGAAGTAATAATCCAAAAGATTTACGCGCGCGAGCAATTTTCGAAATCCTTTATGGAGCAGGCCTTCGAGCTTCAGAATTGCTTTCATTAGAGCTTGATGATATTTACTTTAAGGAAGGGTTCATTAGAGTTACCGGCAAAGGAAACAAGGAACGACTTGTACCTATCGGAAAACCTGCATTAAAGGCAATAGCTAATTATTGTCATCTCGGCCGTCCATTTTTTATTAAAAATCGCAATGCACCTTATTTATTTGTAAATACTCGAGGTCAAAAACTTTCTCGTATGGGACTTCATAAAATTTTAAAAGAGTATCTTAAAAAAGCCCGAATTACAAAAAAAGTTACCCCCCATACTTTTCGCCACAGTTTTGCAACACATTTACTTGAAGGCGGCGCTAACTTGCGCGCAGTCCAGGAAATGTTAGGTCACGCTCACATTACAACAACGCAAATATATACCCAAATCGACCGGACTTTTTTGAAAGAAACTTACAAAACATTTCATCCCCGAAATTAGCTTTCTTTTAGGAGTTTAAGGAGAAAATTAATTATTTCATTTTTACTCTGACGAAGTTTGTTACTTAACGTCATTGAGAAATTTAACCTCTCGGGTTGGATTCCTAATAAAGAAATCCGAGTATGTGGCAAGTTGGTTTTAATTAATGCCACTGATACTGTAAGAGGTAATGTGTGAGTCGACACGAAAGCACCTGAAAGCTTAGAAACCTCTTTCTCTTCAAATAACCTAAAACTTCCTACCGGTGCATTAAAATTGCAAGCATCGATAAAAATTACCCAATCAGGATTGTTGCTAATGACTTTATCGATATAATTTTCCGGTGTAGTTTCGCAGTCATAAACAATTAAATTATCTGATTCATATTTTTTTAATTCCTGAGCAACAATACTTCCAATTCCGTCGTCACCTCGGAGCCGATTCCCGATTCCTAAAACAACGATCATCAAATTTAGCTAATACCGTTTAGCAGGTCAATCACTCAATTACAGCTATAGCTTCAATTTCCACTTTCGCACCCTTAGGTAATGCTTTCA
>JANXBB010000183.1 GCA_025061975.1 Caldifarciminota bacterium
CCCAGTAGATATTAAATCCCCAAATAACCTGATAATTTAAAACAGCAACGCTTAAAAACCATAATGTGATTAGTGTCTTTTTTCTTAAAATCATGGTGTTTTAGCTACAATTCGGCCTTCAATTTTATAATCAATTGGCGAATGTTTTTTAATATAATCCGCCAAAATGTCACGAATTAACTTATAAGTATCTTCAACATCTTTAGCTTCTTTAAAAATACTATAAGCACCACCACCAGCTGCAAGAAAATTATTTGTTACCACCTTATATTCTTTATTAAAATCAATCGGTTTATTGTTGATTTCAACAGCAATTAATCGTTGTTTTGGGGGTGCATGAGGATTATAAACCATTTTTAACCCGGAGACTTGAAAAATAGCATGGTAACCGATTACTGAAACCTCAAGCATTTCCCATATCTGACGCCCGGTCATAGTCATAATAACTGCGGTATTGCCAAATGTTTCAATTTTATATAA
This sequence comes from Caldifarciminota bacterium, assembly GCA_025061975.1. Classification (GTDB taxonomy): domain Bacteria; phylum Hydrothermota; class Tepidihabitantia; order Tepidihabitantales; family CAIPLT01; genus JANXBB01. The sequence goes on from JANXBB010000183.1 coordinate 481, forward strand.
GTCGCGATAAGTAATTTCACCTTGAGGAAGATTTGCCCGTATTCCGCCAGAATTTGTTACAGCAATATCCGCTTGAGCAAATTCCCGCATCGCATCAGTAATAAGGTTCCCAATCGGTGACTCACTAAAAGCTGAACGAACCAGTTCCCGCTTTGAGATACCAATTACTTCATCAAAATCTTTCTCAACTTCTTTTTGCCAGTTTATAAGTTTAGTTAAGTACTCTTTATTTAATGGTATTGCTTCACCGTATAATGTGATTATCTCACCTTCATATCCTTTGATTTTTTTCGTAGCCTTTTCAATTTTTAATTTTAATAATCCCACTGCGGACAGTCGCGAATAAGCTTGTACGATAATTGTATGATATCTTGGAGTCTCAAATGGTGGTTCAATTCCTGAATGACTATGACCTCCGATAATTACATCAATTCCCGGTACAGAATCGGCTAATCGCCGATCATGACTGAATCCAGAATGAGTAAGCCCAATAATAATGTCAGCTGATTGAGCCTTAAGAGCTTTAATACTCCGTTCCGCACCAACATAATGTTTTAAAACCTCAAGTCCGGGCATATGCTCCGGTGCAACCATACCGGTCAGATAGTGTGTAATAAGTCCGAAAAGCCCTACTCGTAAACTGTCAAATTCTAACACCATATAAGGAGTAAGAAAATCAGGAACCTGCCCGGTGCTTTTTTCGATTAAGTTAGCACATAGAACCGGAGCCTTCAGCATTTTAATAAGTGCCTTTAGCGTATCAAGCCCAAAACTAAAATCATGATTGCCAATAACTGAAGCATCAATATCAATTGTGTTTAAAAAATCAATAACGGTTCTGCCGCGCGAAAAATCCCCTAAAGGAGTTCCGGAAAACCAATCCCCGAGATCAACTGTAATTGTCGGAATTCCGCGCCGTTGAGCTTCAGCCCTTATCTCATTAATTGTTGTTATTGCTCCAGCACCCCCTCCTAATGGCGGCGGAAAATCGGGATTCATCCAATATGCTTCAGATGGTGCTAAAGCACCATGAATATCGTTTATGTGAATTATCCAAATCTCTGAAGGAAGAGCTGAAAGTATCCGCCAAACAATAAAAAGTAACGCTAATTTTTTTACCATAATTTCTCTAGTGGTACTTTTATCCCGACCAAAATATTAAGGATGTTTTCATATATTTTATCAGCATTGATATCGGTTATAAAATGCTCGGGATATATCTCGCGTCGACCAATTTCCCCGCCGAAGTCAATTTTTGTTGAGCCAACATCAAATCCCCAGCCTATTGTGAAAACGACATAATTTGCAGTTGGTTTAACAAACGAGGGCTCAATTCGAAAACCGTAACGCAACGCTACTAGATTAAGTAAGGTATGTTCAACCCCAACCCCTAAATATAGAACTTTCTGAAAACTGTTATGAAGTTTCTGCCAGTTGCTATAGAAACAAAATACTCCAAGTTTTGTAGGTATTTCCCCGCTTGCCAAATAAGCAATGTTAAGTTTTGCGGTCCAAGGGTAACTGATTACAGTTTGATTGTTAGTAAAACTCCTTATTAATCTTACAGGCGAAGCATAATAAGCCGTAACAATTAATTTCTCACTGGGACTATAAAGGCCCCCTAATGAAAATCCCCAACCGCGAGGATTTCCCAAAGTGTCAGCAATCACTTCGGGATAATTAGTCATCAGGTATTTATAGTGGTAGTTTCTTGTGCCATAAAAATATATAATACCTGCTGCAGCGCCCATTCTTTTAAAAAACTGTTTTCCCAAAAGCAATGAAGATTTATAAAGTGCCCCACGAACGCTAAGTTCTTCTTCTCCTACTCGGGTGTAAAAATCATCGCGAAATTCTTGATAAAAGTAGTAATCGTAATTAATTGCCGGCATAAAATTAAATTCGACATTTAGTATTGGCGATGGCACCAATAAAGTCAGCTTACCAATTTTACTACTGAAAGCATTATTTTCCGCAGTTGCGATTTCACCGATAGTATTATCATATTGATCAAATATTACCTGTGTTCGACGTTCACCCAATATACTTAATTGATATGCTCCAGAAAAGATGAATTTCGGTACGTTTGCCTGTAGCGGATTAGGCATCAATACCGAAGGCTCAAAAAGTTCAACCCCTCCGGTTGCCAATGAAGCTACAGAACTATAATTTACTTGTCGCCCATAATACCAATCATGGGGTATTATCCCAAAAATTAAATTTATCGCAACAACTCCTAAACTTAAAATTATTGCTTTCGGTCTCATTTTAGCTCCTTACCATAAAAAATCTAATTGCAACGCAATATTAAAAAGTTCTTTTTTAATAACAAAATCACGCAAAATTACTGTTTGACCGTTAGAATAATGCAACCCTGAAGCATTAAGAATTCCGGTATATGGAATTTTCGTATATTTCCCGCGAAGTTTCAGGCGAAACATTAAAAATTTAGTAGGCCGTTGGGTGATTACAAAATAATACCGCATTCCTTTGCCGTCCAAAAAATCGATCCCAATATCTTCAAAAATCCACTGACTAAGCCCATTACATTTCCAAACCGCAAGTCCACTTTCTAATGCTAAAGCTTCAGAAAAATTATGCTCCCATGTCGTCGCAAGAAAATCCCCCCAAATTACTTTTTCATTATTGTACGCCATTGATGGCACTAAATCAACTAATCCCCGGCGGAGTTCACAGGAAAGAAAATTCCTTTCGGTAAGACTTACTAGAATTCGAAAACTGGTTTCATGGGTCTTAGAAACAGTTGCCTGAGTTTTTTTGGGCAAGTTTTTATATTGGTATTTATGCTTTACTCTAAACCGCAAAGGAAAAACGGGCCGATATTCAACTTCGCCTTGGAACCGATAATTAGTAAAGCTGTATCCAAGATTACGCCACACATCAAAATAAATCCGTGTAAAAGTAATTTGCCGCGAAATCTGATAGCGAGTTTCAAGATAAACACCTTCTTCGGCTTTGGGCATCGGAAAGCTTTGAAGTGCAGTAAAAGATGGATCAACTAATCGATATGGTTTTTCAAATGGAGTATCTTCAAAACGTTTCTGCTCGGCAAATCCCCGATTATAAGGATTATCATATCCAATGTCATAGTGTCGAATAATTCCTAAAAGGTAAAGATAGTCATATTGCACCCGCGATTGTAGTAAATAAGCGCGGCTTTCGTTGGATGCTTGAGCATATTCGCCTTCTAATGAAACATTTTCAATAACAGTTCGAAAATCAAAACCGAAATACATACGCTTTTTCCCCGTAGAAAGATTCAAAATATTAGGATCGTCAAAAAAAGTATTGTCAGTTGGTAAATCAACCCATTTAATTCTTGGATTAAAGTTTTTATCATATTGACATGTTAAAAAATTAAATCCAATTGCACTGCCCACAGGGAAAAAATCCCAAGACGATAAGTCATATTGAATCCGCCCACCGTAATTGGTTTCAAAAAATTTATCCGCATTGACTGGAAGACGAGGCTCCGAAATAATGTAATAATAAATTGTGCCATCGGGGTTAACAATTCCATCGCGTTTTTTCTGAGAGTAAAAACCTGTTACATTTAATTGCTGATGAATAAATTCAGCTCCAACGCCGCGGAATCCTAATCGACTATTAGCACTTAGATCGCCGTAAATTCCTTGAGTTCGTGTATAAGTTCGAGCAACAAACTCCGGGGCATTATCTAAAAGTAACCCTTGGCCCCATACAACCCTAAAGTCGCCAAAAAAGAGTTTGTTTATTAATCCTTTCTTAGATACTTGAAGATAGCCCTGAGTCTCAGAGTCGAATTTTGACGAAGGAAAGTTGTTTCTAATTCGGGCACCTAAAATAAAATTATCACCAATTCGAAAACGAAATCGGTGTGAATATTGTAGGTGAGATATTAACGATTTAAGATGTGTTTCAGTTTCTTGAAGTCGGCAAAAATAGTTTTCAATCTCATAGTCTGAAAACCCTTGGCGATAGAACGCTTCTCGGTTGTTTAACTCATTATATGCTTGACGAATTAACGAGACTAAATTTGAAGGCTCAAAAGTAGGATCATAACTTTTACCATATTCAAAATTTATCCGATAATTACCTTGAAATTTTAGCGCTGGAGGATCACTATAACTTACAAACGCACGCATATTGCGAAATCCATAATTAGACAAACCGGATACATCGCGAAGATCCCGGTAGTTTTTAAGTTCACGCCCCAATTTTCGATGTTTGATTACTGCTGCGGCATCAATCAAGGACACATTTTGTAATATCGCTAACTCTTCAAACCGCGCTTTGTTAACATTAATTGGATTTACAAGCATATCTTGCCATTCTTCAACAGCAGCTTTTGTCACACCCTCCTCGGTTGCCAATGCTTTTTGAATGCGGTAAACATTAAGATAATCGCCGGTAATACTTTCAGGCGGGGTAATTTTAATCATTAGTTTCAATGTCTCGAATTCCTCTGGGGTAATCTCTTTTATTTTTCTTAAATCATAAATACTTTTTAAGGCTCCATAATGAAGCAAATATTCGTAGAGTTTTTCCTTAGCAATTTTCGAGATTGGTAATTTTTCTAAATCCCGTAAAGGTGCTTTATTTATATCCAGTTGTTCATATTGATTAAATGCCCCAATACTTGTTACAAAAATAATTATTATTAAAATATACCGCGTAAAACGATTTGTCAGATAATCCATTGCTTAATTAAAAATTATATGAAATCCCCAAATTATGAGTAAGCGGTAATTCTGACTTCCAATTCAAAGCATAATCTAACTTTAAATTACTAAACCCAGTTCGTAAACCAAAATTAAACTGCACCGGCTCGGTTATAAGCCCAGCTCGTAATGTCAAATAGTCTTCAATAATCTCTAATTCCTGAGCAACAGCAATCCGGGTTGGTTTTCCAATCTCTTTGGTAACTTCAAAAAGTGAATTAATGCCTAATGTTGGTTGATAAAGTAATCCCACATTTATCTTACAGGGTAAATCATATTTAACATCAAAACCAATTTGAGGATTATTTAAATTATGAATTACAAATCCATATTGCCAACGTCGGTAAATTCGGCCTATAACCCCTAAATCAAATCCCCAACTAAAGCCCTTTCCATATCTATCCTGACTAAGCGCATAGCCTCGAAAAACCGCTCCAACAGATAAGTCTTTTGCTAAATTAAAACCATAACCGAAACTTAAAATTTTCTCGGAGTGTAATTGAAATCCAATTTCCTGCACTCCAAGACCTAAAGCACCCGATGTTCCTTTCAGTGGATAACCAAAACTAAAACCGAGATGATGAAGACCAACTCCTAAACCCCCATACAGAAGTTTATAAAAACCAGCTACATTAATATTTAATATCTCACTAAGTCCGGCAGGATTATATTGAAGCGCTGATAGATCGTTACTCAATGCCGAAAACGCATTAGCTAATCCTTCGCCTCGAGGAGTAGTATATAAATCCTCAAAAGCTCCATAAGATGTAGTTAAAAAAATAAGCATTAATACAATAGCCGCTTTCATAATTTTTAGATTCTAAAATAATTAATACTAAAAGTCAAGTATTAAAAAAAACTATTATTTTAAACCTTAATGCTAAATTCATAATCGGAATTTAAAAATAAATATAAAATTACCAACCATATAATCTGTTTTTAATCGCTTATAAGCACTCAAAAAATTCTAAGATCAACAACTTCAAGGACTTAATTAATATTAACGCGTGACCTGCTTACCCCACTGTTCCTAATACCATTTTGTAAATCCGAAAATCGGCTCGTAAAGAGTAATCTCAAAATATCTAAATACCAAACACGAAAATCTTTTTCCAATTTACAATGATTACAAGTTACGGTGCGATATTTTCAGAAGAGTAAATTTACTTTCTTTGTTCGATATTGTGCTTCATTTTCCTTAAAACCTCTCTGGTATATAAAGTTAAAGAATCACTCAAATCTAATAAGGAGTGGTTTTTCCTATATTTATTTAGGTGCGTTGTAAAATATTAATAAAGTGAGTGTGCGGATTTGAGAGGTTTTATTAATACTTAAGATAAAATTTAATATCTTTGATTGTTTTTTGCCCGATCCGAGAATTTAGTTGTTCAATTATTGATGGCTTTAAACAATTTAGTTCATTTAACCAAACAGTATCTTTTACTGAAACAAAAAGAATTCCGGTATTAACTTTTGTAGGTGATGCATTTTCACTGATCTTTTTACCCACGACTTCCTGCCAAAGCACTATCGCCTTAGCTTCATTAAATTTTTGCCCGAGTTTCCGTTTTTTTATAAACTTTTCAAGTAATTCATTAATTGGTTTAAGAGAACTCATTGACTTGTTATAGTACCTTTGGTTATTTTAAAAACCTTTCCTGGTGTTAATCCAAGGTTATTTTGATCTTTAGCGGTTGCATAAAACATTTGACCGGTTATTGACCGAAAAAGTTTTTTGGTGTTTTGGCTGTCAAGCTCGGCGGCTATTTCATCTAATAAATAAATCGGGCTAAGATTACGAAATTCCTGTATCATTTGCGCTTCAGCTAATTTTAATGCTAATGCACAAAGTCGTTGTTCACCTTCAGAACCATATTTAGACAAAAGAAGCTTTTCACCACTTGATTTTACTTCTTCTACAATGATATCGTCCCGATGTGGTCCAACCGTAGTATGTCCTAATTCAATGTCCAATGTGCGTTTATTTTTAAGTAACTCAAGCATAGTTCTTTCAATTTCGGTTGCACTGGAAAGTTCGGCTAAGTCATGATCGCTTTTATATCGAAAAACAATCTTTTTTCCTTCAAATAGCATATCGGAATATTTTTGTGCATAATCTAAAAGAATCGATAATTTCTTTTTTCGTTCTTCAATAATTCTACATGCAATTTGAGCTAAAATTTTTTCCCAAACTTCATAATAACTTTCGTCAACCTTTTCGTTTAATAATTTATTACGTTCTTGTAAAGCCTTACGATATTCAATGAGGTCTTTTAGATAATTGCGATTAAGTTGAGCAATCGCTAAATTTATAAAATCTCTTCTAGTATTGGGGGCACCACGAATAAGTTCAATATCCTCAAGGAGAATTGTAATTACCGGACACCAGCCTAAATAATCCGAAAGTCTTAAAATCTTGCGATCAGCTAAAGATAGCAATTTGGTTCCTTCGTAGAAAACAATTTGTGCTGTGGTATAACCTTGCGGGCCTTCAGCTTCACCGCGGACTTTTAAATGGGGCGCACCAAACTTCTTTAATTCATTATCGCGATGTGTTCGGAATGAACGACCAACTGCTAAATAATATATCGCTTCAAGAAGTGAAGTCTTTCCCGAAGCATTTTCGCCAACAATTAAGTTAATTTCGGGATGAAAATCAACCTCACTGTCAACTAAGTTTCTAAATCCTTCAAAAGCTAAGTGTTTTAATACCATGTTAATCTAAGAATTTATTTATCGCTGTTAATCTAAAGCTGATTTTAATATTTCTAAAACTAACTCATCGTAACTAATACCTGCGGATTTAGCCTGAGCCGGAAGATCGGAAATTTCCGTCATTCCGGGAATAGTGTTGATCTCTAAAAAATACGGACGATTCTTGTAAACAATTAGATCCAAACGCGCAAATCCATAGGCATCGAGCACTTTAAATGCGCGAAGCGCTAATTCGGATATTTTTTGAGTTAACTTTTTAGAAAATCGCGCTGGTATAATAAATTCCGTCTCGCCTTTAGTATATTTCGCTTTATAATCATAAAATAAAGAATGTTTGGGCACAAGTTCTAAAATTGGCAACACCTTGTTTCCCAAAATTCCTACAGTAGCGATAGCGCCGGCAAGGAATTCTTCGATTAAAATATCCCCATATTGGCGTTGAATTTTCTGGGCTTCAGGGGCTAATTTTGAATAATGGTCTACTATAACACAACCAACACTTGAACCTTCTTTTCGCGGTTTTATTATTACGGGCAATGAAATGCCTGCTTTTTTAAGCAAATTCCAAATTGTTTTATTGGACGGAATTGTGTCGCGTTGCGAAAAGAAAATAAATCGCGGTGTGGGAATTTTCGCACCCATAAGTAATCGTTTAGTAATCAGTTTGTCCATTCCAATAACTGATCCGGTAACTTTCGAACCTGTATAAGGAATGCCTAAAAGTTCTAAAAAACCTTGAATAGTTCCATCTTCACCAGGACGACCATGAAGAGCAATAAATGCAATGTCTATTTTTGCCTTTATTATCTGTTCCGGAAAATGCGGTTGAACATCGATTTTTACCACATTAAATCCTTGTCTTTTTAACGATTGATAAATGTTTTCACCGGATCTTAATGAAATCTCTCGTTCGCTAGACCACCCGCCCATTAAAACACCAATTTTTTTATTTTTCAGTAAATCAATCGTGACACTCATAATCAAGACTATATTTAAAGCTTAGCACTCAGCCCGAGGATGAGCTTTATCATAAACTTTTTTTAAATGCTCAACTGTAACATGAGTGTATACTTCAGTAGCATGAAGAGAACTGTGACCCAAAAGCTCTTGGACGACTCGTAAATCTGCCCCTCGGTCTAAAAGATGAGTAGCAAAAGAGTGTCGTAAAATATGCGGGTTGGTTTTAGTAGCTTCGGGTAATCGGGAAATAATTCTCTTAACAATCGTTTGTACCGCTCGATTAGAAATTCTTTGGCCGCGCCGGTTAAGAAAAAGCGCTGAGTTATTTTGATCCTTTCTTACTGCTAAATATTCTTTAAGGGCTTTTTGAGCATAACTTCCCAAAGGAATAATACGTTCTTTGTTACCTTTACCTTGAACCCGTATTGTTTCGTCAGCAAAATCAACATCGGTAACATTGAGTCCTACAAGTTCTGAGACTCTAATTCCGGTTGCATAAAGCACCTCTAATATTGCTCTATCCCGCAAACTTTTCTCATCGTTACCTTGAATGTTTAAAATCTTTTGAACCTGGTATTCACTTAAAAAACCTGGAAGTTTTTTTGTAATTTTAGGTGTCTTTATAAACCGCGCTGGATTTAGCGTGAGAATTTTTTTGCGGACAAGAAATTTATAAAACGACTTAAGGGTTGAAAGTTTTCGTGCGATACTCCGTCGATCATAACCATACTGAAAAAGATATCCTAAAAAATCCCGGATATCTTCTTTTTTTACCAAAAGCAAATTACGGTGTTTTTTTCGGTCTGACAGATATTCTAAAAATTGTCCCAGGTCTACTTTGTATGAGCGAATTGTATGAAATGAAAAATTTCGTTCTTCACATAAGTATTTTAGAAAAGCATCAATTTGTTCATCTTGTAGATAAATTGGCATAGTAAATGATAAATCGATAAAGCCAGTTCGTCAAGCTTTAATTTTTAACATCATTATTGACATTTCTTTATAAATGTTTATACTATAGAAAATTAAAAAAATATAAATCATGTTGCGAAAAAAAATAGAATGTAAGAAAATTTATCGGCGGTTGAGGAAACCCAATGTGGGTATCTTTTCTCTTATAAGAGCGCTGTGAGGTACTCCCACCTCCAAAATCAATTTATGATTAAGGCTCTTTTGAGAAAAGACCTCAACCGCCAAGTTATTTAAGGAGA
>JANXBB010000184.1 GCA_025061975.1 Caldifarciminota bacterium
AAAGCATAATTTTCATAATTCAAATTCCACCTACTAACAACTATATAGCGGCAACACCTAACATAACAATAAAAGCGACCCGGGTTATGTTTTGGTATATTTCTCGCAAAGTTTCTTGAGTATTTATTCCGAAGTCGTCAGGTTCATCAAAACTTAACCCCCGACGTCTTCGCATTAATTCCCTAATTTGATCAATAGTTTTTTCTAAATATTGAGCTTCTTTGGGTAAGACCTGGATACTTAAACCTTGAAAAACTGCTTGATAACCTGTTGGTTTAGGAAAAGTTTTTTCAAATGTTGATAACGGTATTATAATAATATTATCTTGAGTCTGGCCAAAAAATGTTCCCTTTCGAGCTAAAACACCAATAATGAAAAATCTTTTACCATTAATTGTTAAATATTTTCCTATTGGATTTTCGTTATAGAATAGATTGTCGACAATGTAACCGCCAATACAACAAACCGTTTGTTTGTGATGATAATCCGCATCATTTATAAACCGTCCAACCTCAACCGTATAATTTGCAGTATATTGAATATCCGGAGTTGAGCCGATGATTTCAATTTGTTTTACGGTTTTCCCTTGATAAGACAATGTGGGAATATTATAATATTTATACGGTGCAACCTTAGCAACTGTAATTAATTTACCGATAGCCCACGCATCTTCTAAGGTAAGATCCTTGCGTTTAGCAATTTCTTCAATATCCATTCGTCCTGCTCCCCAGCTATACTTTTGAACAAAGATAGTATTTGATCCTAAAGACTGAATTTGTTTTTCGACGGTAATGTTAAGCCCTTGAATTAGTGAGAGAATTGCAATTATAGTTGTTACACCGATTACAATTCCCAAAATAGTCAAAAATGAACGTAACCGGTGAGTCTGCAGCATAAAAAATGAACTTGATATTAAATCTTTTAATGTCATAGTAATTCCATTTTAGTATCTAAAATTATTTCTCCATCTAACATCCTGATTTGCCGCTTCGCATGCTGAGCAACGTTTGGGTCATGAGTTACTAAAATAATTGTATTGCCATCCTTAGATATTTCATCGAATAAATTCATTATTTCTTTACTAGTTTTAGAATCTAAATTTCCGGTCGGCTCATCTGCTAAAATTACTTCAGGATTATTAATTAAAGCTCGAGCAATCGCCACGCGTTGCATTTCACCCCCTGAGAGTTCATTAGGTCGGTGGTCTTTTCGGTGCATCAAGCCGACTCGGTTTAACATTTTTAAAGTTTTTTCTTTACGAATTTTTTCAGAGACTTTGGCATAGATTAATGGCAATTCAACATTTTTTTCTACCGAAAGTCGAGGGAGAAGATTAAATGTTTGGAAAACAAATCCGAACGATTTATTTCTTAACTTTGAAAGCTCGATATCATTAAGAGTGGTAACATCGATACCATTAAAAAAATATTTTCCTTGAGTTGGAGTATCTAAACATCCGAGGAGATGCATAAGAGTAGATTTTCCGGATCCCGATGGACCAGTTATTGCGATGTATTCGCCTTTTTCGATTTCAAGCGACACATTGCGAACTGCTTCAACTACAGTTTCTCCTAAATAGTAATGCTTTGTAAGATTTTTAGTTTGAATTAGCATTATTGTTGATATTTCACACGGTCACCATCTTTTAGAAGAGTTAAGGTTTTATACGGGCCAATAACTACAAGATCACCGGGTTTAAGACCATCAATAACTTCGATGTCAGTTTCGCTTGCAATGCCGGTTTTTATTGGTTTTAGACGCACGATACCTTCTTCCACCACAAATACTGATTGGGTCTCTACTCCCTTAATTTTTCTTTTACCGACGGCTTGAATCGGTATTATCAAAATACTGTCTTTTTTACTAGTAATAATTTCCGCATTGACTGACATACCTGGACGAGCCAATTTGGGGTTTGAATCCAATACAATTTCTACTTCAAATTCGGCCGATGTAGCTGTAGTAGATTGATTTAAAAGCGTTTGTTCTTTAGGAAGATAACTAATTTTTGTAACTCGACCCGAAAATTGTGAGTTAGGAAACGCATCAATGTAAACTGTTGCTTCAAAATCCGGTTTTACTAAAGGTACTTCGGTTTCATCTAAATTTATTGCTGCGATCATTTTAGTTAAATCGGCGATTACCATCAAAACTGTACCGGGGTTATTAAAAGTTCCCACGATTGCGGTTTCTCCTTCTTTGATATTAATTTTTGTAACGACACCGGAAACTGGTGCTGTAATTTTTGTTTTTTGAAAAGCATCTTGTGCTTGTTCTAAACGAGCTTTAGCGATCCGGTAATTAATTAGAGAATTTTCGTATTCTAATCGTGATATTAAGTTTGCTAAAAAAAGACTTTCAGATCGGACAAAAGCTAGTTCAGCTTGGTCAAATTGAGCTTGTGCCAATTCTAAATTAGCCAAAGCATTTTTCTGGTCTAAAACACAAATTAAATCACCTTGCTTTACATGCATTCCTTCGCTGACGTATATTTTTTCGACAACAGCCATTACTTGAGCTTGAATGTTTACTTGCTTTTGAGCGCGCAACTCGCCACTCCCCGAAACTTTAGATGTAAGACATCCCCAGTTGACTTTTTTTACTTCTACTAAAATTTTTTGGTCATGATATACAATATTAAGAACTATAATTAATGTAACTACAATTATCACAATTCCAGCAATTATAATCGGTTTTTTTTTCATTTATTGCTCCTGAGGTTTTATTAAATGCCCAACAAGATACTCAATTTGGGCATAATTTATATGCATATCATAAAGAGTGTTATAATAATCAAACTGTGCACGGGTAAAATTTATTTCTGTATTTATTAAATCAAGCTGTGAAATTAATCCTAATCGATACTGTTCTTTGGCTAAATTCATAAGTTTTTGATTTAATTCTAAATTTTTTTGAGCGTATTCAGCACGAACTTTTGATTCCTGATAGTTCTCTACAGCTGTAAGGAGTGATTTATATAATATTTGTTTGAGTTTTATAAGTTGTAACTTGGCTCGGCGGTGCTCGGTTTTCTTATTAGCTACTGATAGGATATAAGTTTTGAGATCGGAAATAGGAAATTGAAACTTTATCCCATAGCTTCGGAAATTCTGATTGCGCCAATTCAACATTACCCCAGTTAGTGATGTGTCGTAATAATTACCAATCCAATAATAACTGATAGTCGGAAGTAAATTTAAAACTGATTGGATAAATGAAACTTTGGTGAGTTTTTCGAATTTTTTATTAGAAGTTAATGAATAATTATACTTAACAATTAAGTTCCATAGTTCATTAAATTTAAGATCCAAAGTGGGAAGTTCAAAATTTTCTTGCGGCCTTATGATAACATTAGAAGTAATTCCGGTTAGCAGTTTTAACTCGTTTTCGTGAGTTGCTAGATTTTTTTGAGCGCTTAAAATGTCAAGTTCAGTTTGACTTAAAAAAGTTTCGCTTTGAAGTACTTCAAAATCTGATGCTTCACCAAGATCACGTTTTGTCTTAATTAGCCGATAATTCTCTTGAGCACGTTTTAATGCAGCTTGAGCTACTTTGTATAAATTATATGCTTTAATCAAATTAAAATATACAAGTTTAACATTATATATAAGATGTGCCTCTTTTTCATAAGCTTGCGCATAATAGTATTCATAATATAACTTACCATTGTATAAATTTCCGAAAACTTCAGGGCTAAAAATAATTTGATTTGCAGTAAAGGTCTTTATGTAGTTGGAATTTAAAGGGATTGATGTTTGTGTTTCTTGCTTTTCGTAATTGATTGTAGTACTAAAAGTTGGAAGAAGTTGTAGGGAATAGTTTAATAAATTTAAAAAACCAGTATTTCGATCAAGCTTTGCCTCGATACTTTCAAGACTTTGTTTTCGCGCACGCCCAATTGCGTCATCGAGCGATAAATAAAGTGTATCGTTGTTTGCGTCAAGTCTAGCGGAGGCTAATGATACTAAAAAGAATAAAATGAATTTAACACCTAAGAGTTTCATTTTAAGTACGAGTAGCTCCTTTCGGGCCAAAAAACGATGTTACAATTATATAAATAACCCATAAGGCAATAATTAAGTAATAAATTTTTTTGTCTTTTAGCTCATATACAATTTTTAGTCCCAAAGCAATTAAAATAATTTCCCATATTGTGAAAAAATCAAATTTTGTTAACAGCCGATAAACAAAAGAATTTCTATTAATAAAAGGCACAAAAAGCGCAAAACTGGTTTCAACAACAGGATTTTTAGTTATTAAAGTAACAACCATTCTAATTAAAATACTCGGAAGTCTTACAAGTGCCGCGTTAACTGTGACTGCAAATGTTAATAAATATTGCCCAGTTATTCCAAGAATTGTTAAAAGAAAATTTAGAATCAACGCAACTATAAGTATAGTCAGCGGAACAAATATTATAGTGCCAATAATTCCGGAAATCAGGGGGAGTGGTCCTTTTAACATTTTTTCGGCTTGTTCTAACTGTTCCGGAGTTAAATTTCGTTCGCGGAGCTGAGCAAGACGGGTTTCAAGACTTCCGGAAGTTAAAATTACTACTGTCAAAATTAAAGAAGCTACCACTAAGATAACTAATGGTAAAAGCCAATATCTTTTTTCCTTTATTGCAAGAAAATATTTTTGGGGGTTAAAATACAGTTCTAATAAATTCATTGTGCCCTCCGTTTTTATTGTTAAATATTATTTAAAACCGGCATTCGCTTAATTATAACTATTTTTGCTTTATAGTCAATAAAAAATCTGGTTTACCGGCTATCTAATTATTTGCCCAAAATATATTACGGAAAAGTAATATTTTTAACTAAATAATTTTTAAATTAAGATGTTGAAAGTCAATAAATTCAGTTTAATGAACCAAAAATGACTGGGCTGTGTCCCCCACGATTTGTTATGTTTATTAAAACTATGCTGGTTAGAGTATTCATTTATCGATATTGAATTGATAATTTTAATATTCACCCACCTTTTTAGCACAAATCGATTTTAATTGATTACGGTATAGATTTGTTGCAAGAAAATTTTATATGTATGCTGACAATTGGAGTAGTTTAAAATATCAGACAACGGCTTGATTTTATTGTACTTTTGTTAAATGAGAATATACGAGCCATATTGACAATTGTAAAAATTATGATAAACTTTATTTTGATGTTTACTACATTTAATGAAATGGTTGAAATTGCAAAAAAACGTGGGCCGAAACGTTGTGTTGTAGCGTGTGCAGAAGATTTTCCAACGATAGAAGCGCTTTATGAAGCTTATCGAGAAGGAATTGCTCGGGGTGTACTTTTTGGGAATAAAGGCAAAATCTTAGAGATTATGAGCCAATTAAAAATTGACCCAAGCGAGTTTGAAATTGTTGACTGCGCAACCGAAAAAGAAGCAGTTAGCAAAGCAGTAAGGGAAGTTGCTCAAAACGGAGATTTTCTAATGAAAGGTCAGATCACCACATCAAATTTTTTACGTGGGGTGTTAGATGATAAGCTTGGATTGCGTGGTGAACAGTTGTTAAGCCACATTGCACTCCTACAGCCGGCGTTATATCATAAAATTCTTTTTGTGTCGGACGGTGGAATCAATGTTGAGTTGGACCTGAAGAAAAAAATTGAAATTGTCCGCAACGCAATAAACTTTGTGCGCAGTTTAGGACTTTCAATCCCAAAAGTTGCGTTATTATCCGCAATTGAACGAGTTAATCTTAATATGCAGGAAACATTGGACTGGGCCGTAATTACTCGAATGGGGGAGGAGGGAACTTTTGGGGATTGTATAATTGAAGGGCCTTTAGCATTAGATGTAGCGTTTTCACCGCAAGCAGCCAAAGTTAAAAAAGTAAAAACTCAGATATCAGGTGATGTCGATATTTTGATTGTACCGTCAATCGCAACCGGTAATATAATGTGCAAAGCACTTCAGTATTTAGGTGGCGCAAAAATTTGTGGTATCATAGTTGGTGCTTTAAAGCCGGTGGTGATGTTATCCCGTTCCGATACCCGAGAGACTAAGTTATATTCTTTAAGTTTGGGAAATATTGTTTCTTAGCATGTATGAGCAACAAAAAGATTGTTTTTACCGAAAAGGCTCCAGTTCCGATAGGACCATATAGTCAAGCAGTAATTGTAGATCGATTTGTATTTATTTCAGGTCAAATTGGTATTGATCCCAAAACTGGTCAGTTAGTCAATGGTGGAATATCTGAGGAAATAAGGCAGATTTTTAAAAATATTAAGGAAATTCTAA
>JANXBB010000300.1 GCA_025061975.1 Caldifarciminota bacterium
ATTTTACATTTGGAGCGCAATATGGTTATATTATCAAAAACGGAAAAAAGACCCAAATGATCCGCGATGTAAATATTTCTGGCAATCTTTACAAAACTCTTCAAAACATTATTGCAATTGGTAATGATTTAGTTTTATCTAAACGAGGCGGTTGTGGAAAAGGGCAATTAAATATTCGCTCTTGTAATGGAGCGCCTCATATTCTTATTAAAGATTTAGTTGTAGGAGGTCGGTAAATGGAAGAACTTTTAAAAATGGCTCAAAAAAAAGCCGAACAAGTAGAAATTTTCGCCTTAGATCAAAAATTTAACGAAGTCTCATTTGAAAATGCCCAACTGCATGAAATTGCTACTGGTTATCGATCAGGAGTTAGTTTAAGAATCATCAAGGATAAAAAATTAGGATTTGCCTATACCCGAAATCTTATTAATCCCGAAGAACTCATTCAAAATGCTTTAGCTTCACTAGTGGGAAATGTTTTAGCGGAATACGAATTACCTTATACTAATGCTCAGGAACTTCCAAAACTTGACACATATGACGAATCTATTGAAGAAATTACAAGCACTCAAATGGTTAAAGAATGCGAACGAGTCTGTGATATTCTAAAACCGTCTGGTGCCGAAATTTTTGTCTGGGCTTTTACATACAGCAATAATTTACGAATTCTCAATCACCGCGGAACTGATTTACATTCCAAGTCAAGCCTTTTTGGAATTGGTGCTAAATTAACTTTTCCGGGCACGGCGGCCGGTATTTATCGGATGTGGTTTGCTAAAAAATTTGAACCGATGCCTGATAATCTTATTAATGAACTTGCCCTTCTCTATCAAATAGGCCTAAAAGAAGTAAAAATCACGCCTGGGAAAATGAAGGTACTATTTATGCCTAACGACATGTACACTTTAAACTGGCGATTTATGAGTGGCACGAGTGGCAAAAGTGTCTACGAAAAAATCTCACCGATTGCTGAAAAACTTGGCGAAAAAATATTTTCAGAAAAGATAACAATTTATGATGATCCACTTAATGACCAATATCCTCAGGCTCGAGCATTTGACGATGAAGGGGTTAAAACTCAGAAATTGATCCTTGTGGAAAATGGAGTACTTAAATCGTTTTATTATGACCTAAATTATGCTCAAAAGCTTGGGACAAAATCCACCGGAAACGGCTATCGAACTGGACAATGGGAAACAGATCCTTTAGCTTTAAAACCTACGCCGAGTTTAGAATATCTTCAATATAAACCAGGCGAAAAAACAATTGCCGAAATTATTGCTAATCTTGATCGAGGGATAATTATTGAAGGTGCTCTTGGTGCTCATAGTGGTAATATTCCCAATGGTGACTTTTCAATCGGTGCCAATCCGGCATTATATGTTGAAAATGGCGAAATAGTCGGTCAGGTTAAGGATGTGATGGTTGCTGGTAATATTTACGAAATTTATAAGAATGTAATTGAGGTTAGTAAAGATACGTATCCAAGTTCCTCAGGAGTTATGCCCGGGATTCTTTTTGATTATGTAACAGTGGCAACTAAATAAATGAAGGTTGCATTATTAGGTTGTGGAGCACAAGGAAAAGCTATTGCCTATGACTTAGCTGCTAACAATCATTCGGTTTTAGCCATTGACCAAAATGAAAAAGCTTGCAGATCACTTAAAAATTTGCCGAAACGGGTTGCAAATAATATTTTAGCGAAAACTTGCGATGTCGAGGATAAACAAAAGTTAGGATCGTTAATCCAAAATGTCGATATTATTGTTTCGGCTCTTCCCGGGCGATATGGTAAATATATATGGAAGCTCGCCATAGAAACCAAAAAGAATTTGGTGGATATTTCTTACGCGCCCGACGACCCTTTCGGTTTAGATAAAGAAGCTCAGCGAAGAAACATAAAAATTGTTGTGGATGCAGGCTTTGCACCGGGCTTGTCAAATATTCTTATTGGCAATGCCTACACTAAATTAGCACCAATAGAGAAAATAACAATTTATGTTGGTGGTCTACCCCAAAAACCGAAATTGCCCTTGAAATATACTCTTACTTGGTCTATAGAAGATTTGATTGAAGAATACACGCGACCGGCACGGATAATTCGTGATT
>JANXBB010000016.1 GCA_025061975.1 Caldifarciminota bacterium
GGAGCATTGAAGTTGCTTCCTGAAGATAAATAAGCCCTTGTTTATGAATCTCTAAACTACCAAGATTTAATTGATTTTTTACATAATATCCATCATTACACCAGGGAATTGGTTCTAAATCTAAAGAGCTAAGTTCTGCAAGAATTTTTTCTTTGGGGGCTTTTAAGGTATTAATCCGCAGCGAAGGGATTAAAGGCACTTTGAGAATTTCTACGAATTTATCAAATTCGGGAATAATTTTTTGATAACGACTGAGAAATTCTTTAGGAAAATTTAACCCCCGGGTCATTAATTATAGTTTACTTACTACAAGTTGATTTTGGGTAGCTGATAATTTACGGAGTAATGATAATTTTTCGTTATATCCAAGTTTTGCCTGGCGGATAGCAGTTTCTAAGATCATAATTGATTTATCGTATTCGCGACGGTTAATCGGATAAGGGTGTCCATCTTTTCCTCCATGAGCAAAGCTGTAAATTACCGGATCAGTATAGCTTGGTTGAGTTTTATAAATAAGCTCTGACATTAAAGCTAACGCGCGAATAGTTTTAGGGCCAACTCCGCTGATACTTAAAAGTTCCTTAAAATTCTTAGGCTGATTATAATAGGTTTCGGTTAAAATTTTTTTTAAGTGGATCTGGTTAATATCAGTTAGCGTAATAAAATGTCTTTGGGGAAGTTTTATTTCTTTAATTTTAGTTATTATCTTAACAGTTTTTTCGGGTTTTTCGCATGCAATTAAAGTGGCAATTTCTCGTGCTTTTTCTGATTCGGTTGCTACCATATTTAATGCTTGCCCTTTTTGGTGACATACTATTGCTTTATGGGGTTCGACGACAAAATCTTTCACCTCCCAAGAGAGCCAATGATATCTTCGTGCCCAACGAGTTTCGGTATTCATTCCTTGTTGGATTACTGCCCATTTACCATTTTTTGTGCCGATAAAAGTATGATGATAAATTTGATAACCATCTTGCAAAGCTGCCGAATCAACTTTAGCAGTTAATTTACTAGCATAAATTAAAGGTTCGGGTACAAATCCAAGTTTCTCAGCCCACAAAATAATTTCCTCTGGAGTTTTTCGCGATGTCTGGCCCTTACCTCCAGCAACGAATAATCCGTATTCTAATCCGATATCTTTAAGTCCTTCTTTTAATGCTCCACAAACTGTGGTTGTAAGTCCTGAAGAATGCCAGTCAAAACCTAAGACACATCCCAAACTTTGGAACCAAACTGGATCAGAGATGCGCTTGAGGAATTCATCAGTGCCGAATTCGCTAAGGATAATTTCAGAAATTGCCCGAGCTAATTTAACCATCCGATTAAATAACCATCTAGGAGCCGATCCATAATGTAAAGGAAGTTCTGCAATTCCGCACCGCATATTTTTATAATTTATTTTATCCTTAATAATCGTTTAATCAAGGTCTTTAATAGTATTAAAAAAAACTCAATAATTTTTATTCATCTAATTTGATTAATATCATTTCTTTAACCTTGTGCAGATTTTGCAAGTTTATTAAAGGCCATTTTGTTGCTGTTACATCAAGCATTTTGTAATCGGTGATATAAGCACTAAGGTGTATTAAGATTTCTTTGCCTAGGTGTTTTATGAAAAATCAGCCCATAAATAGTTTTAATAAACCTCCAAAATTATCTATTAGTGATTTTAGTTAGCGACTTCTTAATTTGGTTCTTAAAACTGCTAAAGGGTATAGGGGACGGTATCCCATACCAAAAGTGGTTTAGATTTTATTTTCGGCCAGGTTTTTAGTTTGTAAGTTTAGTTTTATCATTTTTTCTCCTTATATATAAGATGCTAAAGACAAATATTATGGGGGAAAATTTTTATTACCAGTTGACACAAACATTATTTAGAGTAAAATAAAGTTAGCCATGAAAATAAAAATTATTGCCACCGGCGGTACATTTGATAAAGAATATAACGAATTGACCGGTGAACTCTTTTTTAAACATACCCATGTGCCTGAAATGTTAAAACTTGGTCGGTGTCGGATTGATGTGGTGATTGAAGAACTTATGATGGTCGATAGTGCTTATATGACCGATAACCAACGGGCACAAATTGTTGAAGCGGTAAAGAATAGTAAAGAGGATAGAATTTTAATAACTCATGGTACAGACCGAATGGTTGAAACTGCCCAAGCTTTAGCCCAAGAAATTAAAAACAAAACCGTAGTATTGACCGGCGCAATGGTGCCGTATAGTTTTGGAAGTTCTGATGGCATGTTTAATTTAGGTGCTGGCTTAGCATTTGTTCAGACTTTGCCATATGGAGTTTATATTGCAATGAACGGCCGGTATTTTCACTGGAATAATGTTACGAAAAACAAGAATACCGGTTATTTTGAGGAAATCTCCCAATAGATAAAAGTTTTATGTGGTATCGTAAAGTCTATGTGATTTTAGGCTATATTTTTACACTTTTAAATGGGCTAAATTATATTGAATCCTCAAGTGGGCTTTCAACTCCTACTTGGGAAGGTGGAAGGACTGAACTGGAATTTGCCGATATTAATAACGACGGTTTTGTTGATATTTTATCCATTGGCGATCACGGATCGCCCTATATAAATTCTACAGAACATGGAATAATGGTTTGGTTTGGCAACGGTCAAGGTAGTTGGGTTAATTACATGAACGGCGATTTTGGATATGGCGGAATTGCTATCGGTGATGTCAATAATGACGGGCATTTAGATGTTGGTTATGGAATGCATCATAATTATTCTTCAACTGATTTTGGTGACCAATTGATTGAAGTAGCATTAGGCGATGGGACAGGAATGAACTGGGTTCCTTGGGATGATTCATTAGCAATTCACAACCAAACTTGGGGAATGTTTGGGACTGATTTTGCCGATGTCGATAATGATGGTGATTTGGATATTGGTTCGGTGTCTTTTGGTTCAGGGGATGGGATTCATATTTATTTAAATCTTCGAAACGGACGATGGCGACGGAGTTTCGGTTTTCTTGGGGGAAATTCTAATCTTGAATTTTACTTTGCCGATTTTAACAAAGACGGCAAAGCAGATTTTGCAGTTACTCATCAGTATTCAAGTGTTTATTTTGGTGACGGAAATGGTAACTTTGTATCTGCTCATTTCAACTTACCGGCACCAGGAAATACCGGATATCGAAGTGTTGCGGTCGGAGATGTTGATAATGACGGCGGAAGTGATTTAGGATTTATAACTTCAAGCGGAGGAGTTTTCGTTTATATATATAACGAACTCTCAAATAATTGGGAGAACTTTTCTGGAAATTTACCGACCTCAGGTAATTATCAACGAATCAATCTCTGGGATATAAATGGTGATGGATTTTGTGATGTTGTTGCTCAAGGGAACGGGGTTTTAAGAATATGGCTTGGTAATGGCATCGGTAATTGGTCTCAAGCGTGCCAAATTAATACCCCAAGTCCTGGATATGGTCAAGCATTATGTGTACGAGCAGATTGTGATAATAACGGTTGTGCTGATATTGTAATGCTTGTTGAAGAAGGTGCTTGGCCGTCGTATCGAAATCGCTTACGATTTTTTAAAGAAACTTCCCAACCGTCGAGTTTAGAGATTTTACCGATTTTTCCCAAAGGTGCTGAACGATTCTATGCAGGTTCAGTTAACTTTATAAGATGGCAGAGTAAAGTTCCTAATAATGTTTCATCTTGGGTCTCAGTTGCTCTTTCAACTAGTGGTAACAGTGGTCCGTGGCAGATTCTGTTTGATTCTCTTCCCAATAATGGTTCAAAGCAATGGACTATTCCCAATGTTTCGTCAGGTGAGTGTGAACTTAAACTCACTGTTTATACTCCTACTGAAACCAGTTATGTGATTACTTCACCTTTTACAATTATTGAAGCAACACCCGGTGTTGAAGAATATTCGCCAAAGTTTTCCCGGCCCAATTTTACTTATTTAATTGTTCGTCCTTATATTTATTTACCGTTAAATATCAATTCGGCAACTGCTCTATTGGTAAAGATCTATGATAATCAAGGCAGATTAGTTTATCGCGGTCTTAGGAGTTATCTACCTGATAAAAAACTACTAGAACTTAATAACTTACATTTGAGTAGCGGTAATTATTATTTAACTATTTTGAGTCCATATTTTATTTTTAATGCGAAGTTGATTATTAT
>JANXBB010000070.1 GCA_025061975.1 Caldifarciminota bacterium
AAGAAATCAAACACCGTCCAACCACCTTCACGATGTCCATTACCAGTTTCTTTGACACCACCGAACGGATAATGGCATTCGGCGCCAATTGTTGGAGCATTAACGTAAGTGATGCCGGCTTCGATATTTTCAATAGCACGCATTGCTAAATTGATGTTTTTCGTATAGATTGATGATGAAAGTCCGTATTTAGTATTATTAAGAACTGAAATCGCTTCGTCAAAACTTTTTACCCTAATTACCGAAAGAACTGGTCCAAAAATCTCTTCTTGAGCGATGCGCATATTGGGTTTTACATCAACAAAAATCGTCGGTGCATAAAAATAGCCTTTTTTATATTTACCGGCTGTCAAAGGCTTTCCCCCACATAAAAGTTTAGCTCCTTCTTCAAGACCGATTTCGACATATTTATGAACTGTATCACGCTGAACATCGGAAACACAAGGTCCGACATCAGTCTTTTCATCAAGCCCATCACCCACTTTCAATGCTTCGGTTCGCCGTTTAAGCATTGTTAAAAACTTATCATAAATCTTAGTGTGCAAAATCAGACGTGAAGTTGCGGTGCAACGTTGTCCAGTGGTTCCAAAAGCACCCCAGAGAACTCCTTCTAATGCTAAATCTAAGTCTGCATCGTCCATCACAATTTGAGCATTTTTTCCACCAAGCTCAAGTGAACAGCGTTTAAGAGTTTTTCCACAGACTTCGGCAATCCGTTTACCAATTTCTGATGAACCAGTAAAACTCACTCCGCAGATATCTTGGTGATTTATAATTGCTTCGCCAACTTTACTTCCTGATCCATAAACAACATTAACCACACCATCGGGAATTCCAGCTTCAATTAAAGCGCGGACAAACTCATGAGCACTGGCTGGCGTATAAGTCGCTGGTTTAAAAACAACCGTGTTACCACATAATAGTGCCGGAAAGATTTTCCATGAAGGTATTGCCATGGGAAAATTCCAGGGTGTGATAATTCCCCAAACTCCCATAGGTTGTCGAATTACAAAACCCGTTTTATTAGGCAATTCCGATGGTGCCGTATAAGAAAAGAGCCGTCGCCCTTCACCGGCAGCATAAAGTCCGGTATCAATTGCTTCTTGAACATCACCGCGTGTTTCTTTTAATACCTTGCCCATCTCCCGAGTCATGAGTCGCGCTAATTCCTCTTTGCGTTCAATTAAGATCTCTGTTGCTCGACGCAGAATCTCCCCTCTTTTCGGTGCCGGAACTTTACGCCACTTTTCATAAGCTTTTTTTGCAGCTTCAACTGCTTCAGCAACATCAGTTTCATCCGATAAAGGAAAAAGTCCAATAACATCATCAGTATTAGCCGGATTAATGTTTTTGTAAGTTTTGCCAGAATTGGCGGGTTTATATTTACCGCCAATGAGATTATAATATACCTTAGCCATAATGCCTCCTCATCATAATGGAATATTACCATGTTTACGCGGCGGAGTCCGCTCGCGTTTGGTTTTTAATAACTTAAGATATTTAATTAATATTTTTCGGGTATTTTTTGGTTCAATTATATCGTCGATATAACCCCGGCTTGCTGCGACATAAGGATTAGCAAACTTGCTGCGATACTCTTCAATTAATTTTTGACGTATCTCTTGAGGATTGGGGGCATCGGCAATCTCTTTACGAAAAATTATATTAACCGCGCCTTCAGGTCCCATAACTGCAAGTTCCGCTGTAGGCCAGGCTAAATTGATATCAGCTCGAACTTGTTTTGAACCTAACACACAATAAGCTCCTCCATAAGATTTTCGTGTAATTACCGTAATTTTCGGCACAGTAGCTTCGCAATAAGCATAGAGAAGTTTGGCACCATGTTTAATTATTCCGCCGTGTTCTTGATCAGTACCTGGTAAGAAACCCGGAACATCTTCGAAGGTCACTATCGGAATATTAAAACAATCACAGAAGCGAATAAATCGAGCAGCCTTTATTGAAGAATGAATATCAAGAACACCGGCCATAATTGATGGCTCTTGAGCAACGAGTCCGACAACTTCACCATCGAGCCGAGCAAATCCAACAATAATATTTGGAGCGTAATCTTTGTGAACTTCAAAAAACGAATCGTAATCAACAATTTTTAGGATTATATCGCGCATTACATATGGTTTATTGGGATCATCGGGAATTACTTCATTGAGTTCCGGCACTTCCCGTTCGGGATCGTCTTCGGAATTAATCACCGGAGGATCTTCTAAATTATTTTGGGGCAAATATGAAAGAAGTTTTTTTATTCCGTCTAAACACTGTTGATCGTTGTCGTAGACAAAATGCGCGATACCGGATTTAGTCGCGTGAATTTCTGCACCTCCAAGTTCGTCAAAGGTCACGTCTTCATGGGTTACTGTTTTAACAACTTCAGGGCCTGTAATAAACATATAACTGGTCTTTCTAACCATAAAGATAAAATCAGTTAGAGCCGGCGAATAAACTGCACCACCAGCACAAGGTCCCATAATTGCAGAAATCTGCGGAATAACCCCGGATGCTTGAGTATTGCGCCAGAAAATTTCAGCATAAGCTGCTAAACTAACAACCCCTTCCTGAATTCGTGCACCGCCCGAATCGTTAAGACCAATAATTGGAATACCTAATTTTAATGCGAGATCCATTATTTTCATAACCTTAAGTCCGAAGGCTTCAGAAAGAGTTCCCCCGAATACTGTAAAGTCATGGGAAAATATCGCAACATCCCGTCCTAAAATTTTCGCTACTCCGCTAACAACTCCATCGCCTAAAATTTTTCGTTCCTGCATTCCAAAATCATAAATCCGATGAGTAACAAACGCATCAAATTCAATAAAACTTCCCGGATCAACCAGATAATCGATTCGTTCCCGAGCGGTTAGTTTACCCTGCTCATGTTGTTTTTTTATTTTATCAACGCCACCCCCAAGTTCGGCTTCCTTGCGTAATGCATTTAATCTCTTAATTGCATCGTCCATTCGCATAATAGCCTCAGGGTTGATTCGTACTTTTTAATCTTTGATTTTAAAATAATCTTTTAAATAATCAATAATTTCTTTAGTATCAGTTCCCGGACCAAATAATTTTCCAACACCTATTTTATATAACTTTTGTTTGTCGTCGTCGGGAATAATCCCACCACCGAAGAGCAAAATGTCAGTCGCTTTATTTTTTTTCAATAATTTAAGGACTTCTGGAAAAATTGTCATGTGAGCTCCTGAAAGAATTGAAAGTCCAATAGCATCAACATCCTCTTGAATTGCAGTATTAACTATCATCTCCGGCGTTTGATGTAGACCAGTATAAATAACCTCAAATCCGGCATCGCGCAATGCTCGAGCAACAACTTTAGCACCACGATCATGACCATCCAAACCGGGCTTAGCAATTAGAATTCTTAATTTTTTCATTGGGACCTCCTTTTAAAACATTACCGGTTCTTTATAAGTTCCAAAAACCTCTTTTAAGACACCACAAATTTCCCCTAAGGTCGCATAAGCCCGAGCACACTCTAATATTGGGTACATAATATTTTCTTTACTTTGAGCAACTTTTCTAAGTTCTTTAAGCGTCTTTTGAACTTTATTATTATCACGTTTGCGCCGAAGTTCTTGGAGCCTAAGGCATTGTTCCTCTTCAACCCGGGGATCAATTTTTAGAATTGGAATTTCAATAACTTCATCCGGAATGACAAAGTCATTGACCCCAACAATAATTCGTCTTTTTTCCTCAATTGCTTTCTGATATTCGTAGGCGGCGTTAGCAATCTCTCGTTGGGGATAACCCATTTCAATTGCTTTTATCATCCCCCCCATTTCATCAATTTTCTTAAAATACTTATATGCTTCTTCTTCTAATTTATTAGTTAAAGCTTCAATATAATATGAACCGCCTAAAGGATCAATAACATTTGCAACCCCAGTTTCGTATGCTAAAATTTGTTGGGTCCGAAGTGCAATTAATACTGCTTTTTCTGTAGGAAGTGCCCAAGTTTCGTCCATAGAATTAGTATGTAAGCTTTGTGTGCCCCCTAAAACTGCTGCTAATGCTTGATAGGCCGTGCGTACAATATTATTTTCGGGTTGTTGAGCAGTCAAGCTACAACCTGCGGTTTGGGTGTGAAAGCGCATAAGCCAGGATTCTTCTTTCTTAGCTTTATACGTATTCCGCATCTCTCGAGCCCAAATCCTTCGTGCAGCCCTAAACTTCGCAATTTCTTCAAAGAAGT
>JANXBB010000140.1 GCA_025061975.1 Caldifarciminota bacterium
ATACCTAATTTAGTAGAGACGGTAAAAGGTTATGCAGCGCATGAGCGTGAAGTTTTAGAAAAAGTAACCGAGGCTCGAGCTCGGGCGTTGTTAGCTAAAGGCATTAAAGAGACTGCTGAAGCTAATAATCACTTAACTGAAACCTTAAAGAGTCTTTTTGCGGTTGCGGAAAATTATCCCCAACTGCGTGCTAATGAAAACTTTTTACGACTTCAAGAAGAACTTACGGCAACTGAAAATCGGATTGCTTTTGCTCGGCAGTTTTATAATGATGTTGCAATGAATTATCGGATAATGATTGAAAAATTCCCCTCAAATATTGTTGCACGCTTTTTTGGCTTTAAGCCGGAAGAACTTTATACAATTCCGGAAAGTGAAAAAGAAGTAGTAAAGGTATCGTTTACTAAGTAAAAATGGCCCATACTTTGTATGACTTAATTTCAAAAAATAAACTGCGCACATATCTGTTTATTATCGGTTTCAGTTTAATATTAGGGCTAATCGGTTATCTTTTAGCTCAAGTTTTTCATTGGGGAATTGAGTTTTATATTTTATTCGCGCTGATCATTGTTTTCTATAACATTATTCTTTATTACAATTCCGACAAACTGGCATTAGCATTCAGTAATGCTCGACCGGCTCCACCGGAAAAATATTATCAGTTACACAATATTGTTGAAGAAGTAGCGATTGCTGCTGGTGTGCCTAAACCTAAAGTTTATATAATTCCTGAAGAAATGCCTAATGCTTTTGCAACCGGACGCAATCCTCAGAATGCTTCAATTGCCGTTACTGAAGGGCTGTTGCGCATGATGAGTCGCGAAGAGCTTCAAGGAGTAATTGCTCATGAAATGGCGCATATCCGAAATTATGATATTCTTGTTATGACGATTGCTGCAATTATCGGTGGATTAATTGTTCTTATGCGTGATATTTTTATTCGTTCCTTATGGTTTGGAGGCTTGGGAGAACGACGCAGTCGGGATGATCGTCGGGGAAGTTTCGGAGGAATTTTAATCCTTATTGGGCTTTTGCTAGCAATTGTTGCTCCAATCCTTGTTGCATTAATTCGTGCCGCAATATCCCGAGAACGCGAGTATCTCGCAGATGCTTCAGGCGCTTTTATCGTAAGAAATCCTTATGGATTAGCTTCAGCTTTAAGAAAAATTGGCGCATACCACGGCAAAATGCGTCAGGCTTCTGATGCTACTGCTCATCTATATATCGCTAATCCATTTGGCAAAGACCGAATTTCAGTAAATGAACTTTTTGCAACTCATCCCCCATTAGAAAAGCGGATTAAACGGCTTTTAGAATTAACGATTTAAAACAATTACTTTTTCTGAAGCAATAATACTACCCCCAACTTTAGCTTTAATAAAATACACACCAGGACGAAGGCGATTATTATTTTTATCAGTTAAATTATACAAGTAATAACAATTAGAATTCGGCGTAATTAGTATTGTATTTTTGTGAGCACCTAAAGCATCGTAAATTAGGACTTCAAGTTTTTGGTTATGAGTTGTATAATTAAAAAGTATCGCGGTAGAGGTAATCTTGGGGCTTAAAGTAAAATTAACTTGGGGCATAGAATAACTGTAATCACTAATTTCAGTACTGGCGCGATATTCTTCAATCGCATCAAGTCCAAAGGTTCCTGAAGCTTCAAGACGCACATATCGTGCAGAATCAATGTTCGCAGTTGCTAAGTCAAAATGGGTTTGAGGTGCATTCGCTGTCCCTACAGTAATCCAAGGACCATTACGGTAATTAGAAACTTTTACAGTTGCGGTTCCTGTACCACTAGAACGAATTACCGTAAAATCAAAGCCCGAATTGTTTCTTAGCGGTTTAGCCATTTCAACAATAATCCATTTGGTATTATCTAATTGATAATGGATACCATCGCGAAGTCCTAGGGCTCTTATCGGATAAGTTAAATTGGCGCTTGGAGTTACAAATCGTGTAGCAACGACGCGCATTGCGTAATTTGCTGGGCGAATTGAGTCCGGGAGCATTTTTATATCTAAAAAAACTGAGGAATCGCCAGTATTAGGAACGAAAACTAATCGCTCAACATCTTGATATCCAGGAGCTCGAATTTTTACAGTATATAGACCTGGCAGGTAAAATCGATAAAAATCGCCGTTTGTTGGTGAGGAATAACTTAGCCAATTTCTCGGTTGAACCCATATTTGAGCATAAATCGGCTCACCGGTTAAGGAGTCAGTTATTATGCCGTAAATTCCCTGACCAGCTTTATGGCATAAATAAAGCATTGCATCGCGATTGATATTAAAAGTAGGAATAATTGCTGATGCGGGCGGAGTTTTAATATTATGCACTTCAATTGACCAACTTACTGCACCGGCGACACCATAACAATAGTCTTTACTTGAGCCGTTAATTAAATACATTATAATTGCTCCTTGGCCATAAGGATAATTATTGCCCCGTTGAGAATATCCTTGAGCTAAATGCCAGATAATAAATTTTTCGGGCACACTATCATTGGCAGTATAACTCCACGGGCAAGAAATTACACTGTCGCCGGCATGATAACTTGTATAAACTACAAAAGGTTGTTTTACAAATAAATTATAAAAAGCTATTGCTTCATTCTCACTAAACGCATCCGAACCACAATTATACTCATTACCCCACATCCAGCCAAAGTTACGATTTAAGTCTACTGTTCGTCCATTATAGCGACTATTATTCACATAGCCATCCGGATTAATCATAGGCACAATCCAGATTTCACGATTGTTAATTAAGTTTGTTACTACCGGATTTATATTGTAATTAGTTAACAGATACTTAATAAACTCAAAGCATA
>JANXBB010000141.1 GCA_025061975.1 Caldifarciminota bacterium
AGGAATTACTCCTCCGTTAGGGTTACTATTTATCTGATAAATGTAAATATTTCTCGCCACATAACGATCAATTGCTTCTTGGTGAGGATGACCATTATTTGCCGGATAAACCCCTTGAGAAATAATCACCGCCTGAGGACGTAACGAATCCAAAAACACTGAATTGGAACTATTACGACTCCCATGATGATTTGCCTTTAGAAGCTCAACATCTCTAACAATCCTTGCAACTCTAGTTTCAACATCTCGTTCACCACTAACATTAGCACCAACTAAATCCCCACCAGTAAAAAACCGAAATCGCCCATATTCTAATATCCAAACAAGTGACCTGTAATTCTCCCCACTATTCGGTAACACACTGTCACCACTTACCAACTTACCATTCTTAGCAACACAATACATATAAGCCCCACCACCTAAATCTATCGTCTCCCCTAAAACCACTGTCCGACGCTTATTACCCACCGCATTACGATAATTAATAAACGCCTGAGTCGTATATGTGTCACCACGATCATAACACCAACCCAAAAGAGAATCATTCCCGCTACCACCACTTATTCCATTCACAACACGAGGCACACCCCCAATATGATCCTGATGATAATGAGAAATAATAATGTGATCTAAATGCGTAATCCCTAACAACCGAAGAAAACTTAATACCGTATCTCCATAATTACCCCGATCATCACCAGCATCAATCAATACACACTTACCAGTCGGCGAAATAACCAACGCCGCATCACCCTGATCAACATCAATCTGATAAATCCTAAGATCCTGACTAAAAAGGACAGTTAAGAATAAAACTGCATTTATCAGATTAAGGTATAATAACTTCATTATTTGTTTGGTCTCTTACACCCTTAACTTGTAAAGATATTAAACTTTAGATGTCGCAGCCCGGACTTTATCTTCCATAGTTTGCTTTTTATCGCGGCGATCGTCAATTTTTATAGTTGTTAAAATCCGCTTAGCACCCATTTTCACTTGAGCTTTATGAATCTGCAAAATAAGCTCGAAAATATCGGACAGATCCCCTTCAATCGTTGTGCCCATGGGCCCAACTTGGTATTTGAGCCCACTTTTTTTTATTAATTTAATACTTTTTCGTACATATTCGCTTATACTTGTTGACTTTGTTCCGATCGGTACCACACTA
Source organism: Caldifarciminota bacterium (assembly GCA_025061975.1). Lineage (GTDB taxonomy): Bacteria > Hydrothermota > Tepidihabitantia > Tepidihabitantales > CAIPLT01 > JANXBB01. The sequence goes on from JANXBB010000141.1 coordinate 1,169, forward strand.
ATATCAACAATTGCCATAACTCCTCCTAAAAATTTATTGTTTTGCCCCACAATGGGGACATTTCTCAGCAGTTTTTAGGATCGGCTTTTGGCACGCATGACAAAAAACAATCTGCTTATCGCAGGGCCGACAATAAATAGTATTATCGGTAATCGGTTCTTGAGTATAAGGACAATCTTCAGTTTTATTAGACAACGTTTCTTTCTCGGATTTCTTTTTAGCTAAATAATTTTCAATTGCCTTATGGAGTGCATCAGCTCCTAAATTTGAACAATGCAATTTATTCGGCGGAAGTCCTCCAAGTTCTTTAGCAACATCTTCATTAGTAATCTTTAATGCCTCTTCAATGGTTTTTCCTTTAGCCATTTCGGACACCATACTTGACACAGCAATTGCTGCACCACACCCGAATGTTTTAAATTTAACATCAACAATCCGGTTATCTTTGACTTTAATGTAAAAAGTCATCATATCGCCGCAAACCGGATTTCCGACTTCTCCGATACCATCAGCATCCGCAATCTCTCCAACATTTCGAGGATTGCGAAAGTGATCCATTACCTTTTCTGAATACATATAAACCTTTTTATTCTAATTCCAATGAAAATTCTTGTAGATTAAACCAAAAACCTGTCTTTTCGATATAATCGATTTCGGCACGAATTAACTCGTAATGCGCTTTTTCCATTTCGCAAAGTCGCATAAACATCTCTCGAGCTTTTTCGTCGACGCTTTTTTCAGCTTGTTCTTTATAAAATTTTATTGCCCGGTCTTCTAAATCTAATGCGGTTCGTAAAGCACTCATTTGATCAAGCCCTTCGGTTCCTTGAATCCGCACTGTCTTTTCTTTAATTTTCGGAATAATTTTTTCAATCTCCGAGATCTCTACTTTTATCGGAATCCAACATTCCTTTTCTTGAACACTTTCTTTCTGAGTTTCAAGAATCGTCATATGTTCGAACTCATCCAATGCTAATCGAATAAACATATTCTTCCCCGACTCATCTTTTGTTTTGTAGGCAAATTCCAAATAGGTCTTAAGGCCGGTTTTTTCGGCATTTATCGCGATCTCTAATGCTTTTTTCGGATCATATTCTATCATATTAAATTGACTCCTTAATTTCACTTAATTTCTTTATATGACTCCGTTCTTGACTAACAATTTCAGTTAATAACTTTTGATGCTCATCTTTTACCATTGACGAGAGTTCTAAATAAAATAGCAATGTCTCTTTCTCAAAATCAATTGCATACGAAAGAATTTTTTGAGGGGTCTTGGC
>JANXBB010000154.1 GCA_025061975.1 Caldifarciminota bacterium
TGGCGATTTCAGCAATTTTTTTGATAGCCCCTTGGGTAAAAGAAAGCGCCACATTTTCAGTCTTAAATATTGCAATATATTGTTTAATCAATGCGTTTTCGGGTTCAGTCAGAATTCTTTCAAAATCTTCCTTGGTTAAGGAGTTCAGTTCTACTCGGATTGGGAATCGGCCTTGAAGTTCAGGAATTAAATCTGAAGGCTTAGCATTATGAAAAGCGCCTGCAGCAATAAAAAGAATATGGTCGGTTCGGACAATACCGTATTTCGTAAATACATTACAACCTTCAACTAATGGTAAAAGATCGCGCTGAACTCCTGAACGTGATACATCCGGTCCGTGCGGCGAAGGAGCACCAACAATTTTGTCGATTTCATCTAAGAAAACAATTCCGGACTCTTCAACACGCTTTTTAGCTTCGGCGATGACTTCATCCATATCTAATAATTTAGGAGCTTCTTCTTGCGCTAAGACTCGTTTAGCTTCTTTTACGGTCATCTCGCGGATTTTTTTCTGTTTGGGGAGCGAATCATCTAAAGCGTCTTGGATTCTCATTGATAGTTCCTCGCCGCCGACTTGCGAGAATATTTCAATAAATGGTAATACGGGCTTAGTGGTTTCCACTTTAATAATTCTATCGTCTAACTCACCTGCTCGGAGCATACGACGTAATTTTTCTTTTGTGTTGCGCGTAGTTCCTTCTAAATTTTCGTCAGCGGTTTTTTTAATCTGAGGAAGCAGGATCGATAAGATCTTTTCTTCAGCAATTTGTTCGGCTTTAGCCATAACTTCTTGAGATTTTTCACTTTTCACCATGTTAACGCCGATTTCCATTAAATCTCGAATCATAGAATCAACATCACGCCCGACATAGCCAATTTCGGTAAATTTAGATGCTTCAACTTTTACAAATGGTGCTTTTACTAAATTTGCCAGGCGCCGAGCAATTTCGGTTTTTCCCACACCAGTTGGACCAATAAGAATAATATTATTAGGATAAATCTCCTCTTTCAGTTTTCCTTCAACTTGCTGACGACGCCAGCGATTGCGTAAAGCGATCGCAACTGCGATTTTAGCTTTTGTTTGTCCCACGATAAAACGATCCAAGTAGGAAACAATTTCTTTTGGGGTGAGAAACGAAGCAGAAGGTTCTTGTAATGAAGTTACCGGTTCGGTTTTATTGACAATTCCCGTTGTTTTCCGGGAAACATTATTCGGCATACTAAATTCTACTTGAGGCTTTCTGTAAAGTCAAGTAGATACCGCAAACTTTATAATAATTTTAATAATCTTCCTGCTGCGGTGAAAAATTGAGCAAAATATAACACTAAAAGAATAAAAGCGAACCATTCGTGTAATTTTTGAAACCAACGGAATCGGTGATAACGACGCGTACGTAAAAGGCTAGAAACAATAAGCAATATTAAGAAAATAGCGATAAACACAAAAATAGTTTTATGGCCGGGCAGTAAGAATTCTCTTTTGGGGTTTTTGAAAGTAGTTTTTCCTATATACCCCAAAATAATCCCTAAGATCGTAAGTGCAACAAACCAAATTCCTAACTTTTTGTGCTGAAAAATTGGAAATGTCCAACGGCGACTTCGTTCAAAGCCGATTGCTAAATTTTTGACCCCGATTATCAACGCCATGAGTAGGACTAATCCGTGAATTATCACCCAGATCATTTTGTAATTTCTCTCAGATATTTTAATAAATTTTCCATATCTGTGGGAAGAGGGGCAGTAAATTCTAAGTATTTATTGAGTCGAGGATGATGAAAACCGAGCTTATAAGCATGTAAGGCTTGGCGATTAATAATTTTCAAGATATTTTCAAAATGTTCGACGTCATTTTTGCTTTTTAGAACAGATTTGCTTCGTCCTCCATAGTCCGGATCACCAACTACCGGATGACCATAATGTTGAAGATGAACTCGAATTTGATGAGTTCGCCCGGTTAATAATTTTAGTTTTAAGTATGTAGCGATTTTAAATCGCTCTAAGACAATAAAATTAGTAATTGCCATTTTAGCACCTAACGGTGTAACAGCCATTTTTTTTCGATCAATCATGTGGCGTCCAATTGGTGCTTCTATTGTTCCTGAATCCTGCGGAAAATCTCCCCAAGCAACTGCAAGGTATTCACGATTGATTTGGCGATTTTCTAACGCAATGCCTAATTTACTTAAAGCATCATCAGTTTTGGCAAATACTAAAAGTCCGGTAGTATCTTTGTCTAATCGATGAATTACTCCGGGCCGTACTTTGGATTCAGGATGTTGCGGAAGGTGACGACAATGATATAAAAGCCCTTGAACTAAAGTTCCCGAGGAGTGCCCTCGAGCAGGATGAATTACAATTCCTTGGGGTTTATTTATTACGATTACATCGGAATCTTCATAAACAATATCTAAAGGCATTTTTTCCGGCGTGATCTGTAATTCGTCTTCTACTTCAAACCGTGCGACAATTTCGTCACGGGCTTTTACTAAATAGCTTGGTTTGGTGCGTTTACCATTTACCAAAATTGCACCACTTTCGATTAATTTATGGACCCGGTTTCTTGAAATTCCTATTCCAGAAAGAATTAAATAATGATCAAGCCTTTTGCCTGCCATTTTTTCCGAAACCACTCGGTGAAACTCCTTTAACACGATTACTTCGTTTTTGCTAAAATTCGTTTTTGGACTTTTATTATGTCATTAATTGCCTTTTCAGCCAGAGTTAGCATCTTATAAAATTTAGTTTTGCTTATTGGACTTGTTTCAGCTGTTGCCTGTAGTTCTACAAGTCGCCCACTTTCCGTCATGACTACATTCATGTCGACTTGCGCGTTACTATCTTCTTCATAAGTCAGATCTAAAAGGATGTTATTAGCAACATATCCTACACTAATTGCTCCGAGATGTTCCCGGATTGGATTTTCTAAGATAATCTTTTGGCTAAGTAATTTATCAATACAACGCGCTAAAGCTAAAAATGCGCCGTTAAGAGCAACAGTTCGTGTCCCTCCGTCAGCTTGAAGCACATCACAATCAATAATAATCTGGTTTTCTCCAAGTTTGGATAAATCACAAACTGCCCGTAACGCTCGACCTAAAAATCGTTGGATCTCTTGAGTTCTTCCGGTTTGTCGGCCGGTTACTGCTTCGCGATTAGTCCGTTCCACAGTTGAACAAGGAAGGAGACTATATTCAGCGGTAATCCAGCCTTTAGCGGTACCTAAAAGAAAAGGCGGAACTTTTTTCTGAAAAGTTGCTGAACACAAAACAATTGTATTGCCGGCAGTTGCTAAACACGAACCCCAAGGGTATTTTAAGTAATCAAGAGTAAAACTAAACTTCCGAATCTCTTGGGGTTTTCGGCCGTCAGTTCTCTTAAACATTTTTATTCTGATAGTGATGCGCGAATAACTTCTTTTAGCTCAAATCCTAAAAACCGCCGAGCAATAAGATAAAGCTGCGGTGAAAGATCAGAAAAGTAGAATTTTAACTTACCTTGTGACTTTTGAGGATTTAAGAGGTTTTTTTCTAAAAGAAGTTTTTTAGTAGCTTCAGCAGTTTCCAAAGATGCATCAACTAAGTTAACTCGATCTTTGATAATTTTTTTAATTGCCGGTTTAAGTAATGGATAATGGGTGCATCCCAAAAGTAAAGTATCAATTTTTTCTTTAAGTAACGGCTCTAAATAAATCTTAAGAATTTGAAGTGTGAT
>JANXBB010000281.1 GCA_025061975.1 Caldifarciminota bacterium
TTATCGCAAAGATTAAAAAAGTTACAAACGACATGGATTTACTTTCACATATTAATAAGAAAAGAACAGTAAAAACTTCAATTAAAAATATAAATAACCTTCTATCAGAACTTGCCAATAAATATGATTTTTTATCAAAAATTTTACAACAGTACGCTGTTGAATGTAAAAACCAGATCTTATATATAATGACAAATGAAGCAAAAGAATTTGAGGCATTAAAAATAATATATCGAGGTTTTCCTTGGGCTAAATTAGTAAGAAATAAAATATTTATAACTGATAATAGCCTTGCAATTTTACGAAATTTATCTTTTAATGGCGAAAATGTCTAATCCCGCTAAATACTAATAAAAGTCCATACTCATCAGCAGCTTTGATAATTTCAGCATCGTTTATTGAACCCCCTGGTTCTACAATTGCTTTAATATTATGCTGGGCGATTAGATCAATTGAATCGCGAAACGGGAAAAAACCATCAGATGCTAAAACCCCGTTTTCACTACGTCCCCGGGCATTTTTGAGCGCAATTTCTACTGCCCGAACACGGGAAGTTTGTCCTCCACAAATTCCTACTGTTGCTTTATTCTTGGTGATCACAATTCCGTTGGATTTAACAAATTTTACCGCCTTAAATGCAAAAAGCAATTCTTCTAACTCTTGAACTGTAGGTTGCCGTTGAGACACTACACGCCATTGTGCAATATCATCGACAACTAAATCCCGATCCTGAACAAGAATTCCTCCTAATGCACTGCGCAGTTGCAAAGAATCCATAGGTCCAGCAAATTGAATTAACCTTAGGTTTTTTTTCTTTTTTAGGATTTCTTGGGCATCGGGCAAAAACTCCGGAGCGGCGATTACTTCTAAAAATATTTCAGTCATTTTTTGAGCTACCGACACATTAACTGGACGATTTAGAGCAACAATACCCCCAAAGGCTGATTCTTGATCACAGGCCAGCGCTTTTTCATAAGCGCTTTCTATATTGTCGCCTAATGCAACACCACAAGGACTTCCGTGT
>JANXBB010000006.1 GCA_025061975.1 Caldifarciminota bacterium
GAAAGCCTAAAGTCCGATGTTAGTCAAAGAATTAAAGTAAATAGCGATTTGGTTCCATGGGGTTTATTTTATAATCTAAACTATTATAACTTAATTTTCAACCCAAAACTGCAACGTGTTTTTGAAAACGTTGAAAATTTAAATTTCCTAAAAGTTTTTTGGGGAATTATTTTACTATTTGCTATAATAACAAAGTTTTTCCGCTATTACAAAATAGATTTGACTATGGGGTTCGCAATATTTACAACTGGATTTGGTGCCATGTTGGCAACGCTTATTGTGTCTTTTGTTTTTCAACTTCATCATGGTTATTTATATTACCAGGTGAGTATTCTTCTCACAACTTTTATTATTGGCAGTGCAATTGGAGCGTACATAAGTAATTTTATACAAAGCACAAAAATAAGGAATGTTTTACTGAATGAAACTATTATAATTACTTTCTTTTGTTTTGTGTTGGTGACACTGTTGTTCTTTTCAAACAGTAAAATCTTTAATAATTTGCTTGTGTTTTATATAATTCTTCTTGTTGGTGGATTTTTAATGGGAGCCGAATTTCCTTTAGCAAATAAGCTTGACATGCGTGAATCTTCGGAAAGCAACGAACGTGTCAGAAAGATTCTTGGTAAGCTTTACGCATTCGATCTTTTAGGAGGATTTTTAGGAGCGTTATTAGGAGCAACTGCTTTATTACCGACAATAGGGGTTATAAACACAATTATCGTGGTTATTTTATTGAAAGTGGTAAGTATATTTCTTATATTGACAAAGAAGTAGTTTTTAATACAATACTTGTAAATGGTAATCCAAAATATAATGATCTTTATGCTAATAGTCGGTTTAGGGAGTCAAGGAGGATTGGTTCCAACAGAGGCCCCAATAATTAGCGATGAATATAGTTTAGCTCCGGGTGATGAATTATTAGTGACAGTTACAGGTCGTGTTAATTATTCTTATTTAGCACCGGTAACTTACGAAGGAAAGCTTATAATAAGACTGCCGAATGAAAGACTTCATGGTGAAAAGGAACTTGCTGAGTATTATAATATCGTTGACGCAATACCGGTAGCAGGTTTAACAATAAAGCTGGCAGAAGATTCATTATCTCGGCATTTTCTACGTTATTTACGCGACATTAGTATAAAATTAACTCTCGTCAATGTGCATGCCGGTATTGTTTTTGTAAGTGGCGAAGTTCAAAAACCTGGAATTTATCATGCAACACCGTTTGATCGGGTTTCCCAAGTAATTGAAAAAGCCGGCGGAATAACTCCAGTCGGATCTAAGCAAAGTGTAATTATTGTCAGAAAAAACCATGATACAATTAGAGTAAACTTAGAAGAATTTGAATTAAACGGAGCAATTGAAAATAATCCTCGTGTAGAATACGCTGATATAATACATGTACCGCGAGTAAAAGCAACAGTAACCGTTAAAGGTGCGGTTTATGGTCGTGGTGAATCAAAATTGCGTGTTTCGGCGCTGACAACAGAGAAAGAACGGATTTCTGAAGGAGTTTATGAATTAGGAGAAGAGGAAGGGATTTCGGATATAATATATAAAGCCGGCGGAGTAACTCCGTGGGCTGATTTAATTAATGCTTATATCGAACGGATTGACAACAAAACCGGCACAAGAATTAAAATTCCGGTTAATCTTTACGATATTTTATATCTTAATGATCAAAAAAACAACCGAATACTCAAACATGGAGACATTTTAGTAGTTCCGCCCACGAATACTTTAGTATATGTTCAAGGTGAAGTTCACAATCCCGGGGCGTTTCTATTTACTCCTAATTTAAAAAGCGATGATTACATTGGACAAGCAGGCGGTCCGACACATTATGCTAATAAAAAGAAAATTCATATTTTTAGGAACGGTAGACGAATTTCAGCCCGTAGTAATCCGATAATCGAACCCGGTGATGTAATTATTGTACCTCGCACGACATTTAAATGGTGGCAAGACTACGCAACAATTATAAGCTCAATTGCTGTACCGATAGCTACTGCATTACTTTATATCCGACTTTCCCAATAAAACATTATTTTGTGTCGGGGGATAGAGTTCATACAATTTTTTTCTTTTGACTTCAAGAAGTAAATTTTTTTCATTAAGATATTCTGCAGCAGTAACAAGATTTATTTTTTTCGCTGCCGCATGGGCTTTTAGTTGCTTAAAGTATTCATTATATCGAAAATCACGTAATAAGTGATGGTCAATAATAAACGTCTTTACATCGGTGTTAGCTATTATTTTTGTTACATTATTTACTGAAGCCGCCCAGGATTCGTTTGAATAACGATGAGTTGGGCCATCAGCTATAATAATAGTGGGATTGTTTTCTATAATAAATCTAACTTGTGACGGTAAAATTAATCCACAAACGTCTGATGTAAAAATTAACTTTTCGGTATCACTTTCCGCTATTAAAAGTTCAATCACATACCCGGTATAATTGGTCATACCATGAAAAACTGCATCGGAACATTTGATTGTTGTTTTGCCAAAGTAAAAACTTATCTTATCAGCATAATACAGCTTTTTAGGAAATTGAGAAATTTTAGAAAGAAATTCCTGCGCTCTTACTTTTTGGTTGTAGTTTATATTTTCTTGGGGATTTTTTATAATAAGAATTTTATCCTTAAATAGCTCGGGCATTTCGGGGTTGTGGTGATCATAATGATAATGGGTTATAATAACAACTTGTGCGACTTTAGCATATTCAACTATTTTTTGCCAGGTTTCGTTCATTTTTTGGATCTCTATAGGATGTGGGGGAAGATTATATCGTAACGGAGCCAATCTTACTGAAGGGTCAATAATTATATTGATGTTTTGAGTTTCAACAAAAGTCGCCATTGAACGAACACCTAAACTATCGAAAGCGATCGGAGTAACTTTCATTATTTTCTATGTAGTTTTAGCGCAGTAATAGGGATAAACGCTATTTTAGTTAGTGAAGTTTTTCGTAATCAGAAATTTGCCGAATTCTTTTTGTGTGGCGCCCGCCTAAAAAAGAAGTTGTTAAGAATGTTTTAATAGTTTTCTGTGCAGTTTTAAAATCGGTGAAGTCGCTAGCTAATACTAACACATTCGCATTATTATGTTCACGAGCACGTTTAGCGAATTTCGGAGTCAAACATAACGCAGCACGAATTCCTTTTACTTTATTTGCGGCAATCGACATTCCTAATCCAGAACCGCAGATTAAAATGCCAATATCTACAGTAGGTCTTTGTGGTTGGGGGATATTTTTTATATGCCGGCACAAATTAAATGCGATTTCTGGATAATCAGTCCGTTCCGTAGAAAATGTTCCATAATCAAAAACTTTATAATTATTGCGGACAAGAAACAGTTTTAACCTTTCCTTAAGTTTATAACCGCGATGATCTGCACCAATTCCAACTTTTGTAATTTTGGGCACAAGATTATATTTTGGTTAGCCAACCGTATTTATCTTCAATCTCACCGTTAATGATTGCGAAAAATCGCTTTTGGAGTGCCTTGGTTATTCTTCCTACTTCACCGTTGCCTACTGGAATTTTATCAATTGTTGCAATTGGGGTAATTTCCGCAGCACTGCCGGTAAAGAACGCTTCGTCAACAATGTATAAAAATTCTCTTAAAAATTTTTCTTCAATTACTTCGTAACCTAAATCGCGTGCAATTTTTATTACTGAATCCCTTGTAATTCCCGGTAAAATAGTTGCATGTAATGGTGGTGTATAAATTTTACCGTTTTTAACGACAAAAATGTTTTCACCAGATCCTTCACTTACAAATCCGTACACATCAAGTGCAATTCCTTCAACAAATCCATATTTTATTGCTTCCATTTTAATTAGCTGAGAGTTCATATAATTAGCACAAGTTTTTGCCATTGCGGGAAAAGTATTCGGTGCCATACGAGACCAGGATGAAACCATAACATCAACCCCTTTATCAGTTGAACCCAAAT
>JANXBB010000011.1 GCA_025061975.1 Caldifarciminota bacterium
GGGAATGAGATTAATAATATTAAAGTTTTTGCCGGTTTCAGGGTCATTAAGATAGTCTTGAAAACTTTTTAGCCACTTATTGACTTCTGCTTCACTCATTTGGACAAAGAAAATTTCAAGCGGAATTACGGTTTGCTCGGACAACCGAAAAGTATGAGATTTATTTTTTATATGAAACAGAATTCTAAATTGGTTAATATCGCGACCGGGAAATGCTCTGGTAGTTGCGCCTTTGATAATGGCTTGGATAATTGAGAGGGGATGTTCTTTGACGATTGGCCCATAACGGATATTAAGCAAGTCAACTTTTAACCGATACCAACAAAGATTATTAAATTGACAGGGATAATCCATACGCACTTAAATTATTTTACATAAACTTTAATTAATAAGTAATAAAAATATTGTTAATAAGAACATAATTTTAAGAAAAGAATAGTATTTTTCTTTAGTTTTGGCAAGAGATTTGTTTGACCTAAATTGTTTTTATTGACCAAGCGAGGTAGTTAGTCTGATTGGCAAATTAAGGGGTCATCTATTAAGTAATCCTAAAGAACATCCTCTCGGTTACCCCCCAGATAACCCAGGGGGTAACCCCCCCTGCCTACCGATTAAATGATTGATCGCGCAATCTAACCCATTGTCAAATAAGCAATTATCTAATTTACCCCACGGATGATAGAGCGATGAACCCAATGAGTTGCTGAGTGGATAACGATAGGTGTAAGCAAAAGCATTATCGCAGGCATCTGATATATTCACAATTGAGAAATACAAATCAGTATATGAAAATACAAGATAAACCATTAACCTTTCACTTTCATATTGCCGACTTCTGAATTCTACTTTCAAAATCAGTCCCCGACGCCGAGGATGTCCTTTTGGACGATTTCGACCGAAAACTAAAATTAAATAAAGTTTCAGTCCCCGACGCCGAGGATGTCCTTTTGGACATTAGAACGAACCCGATGGGAGAAACTTTAGTTTCAGTCCCCGACGCCGAGGATGT
>JANXBB010000015.1 GCA_025061975.1 Caldifarciminota bacterium
TTGATTAGTGATTTAGGGGTAGATTATTTAAACTTAGTTGTGATGATAAAAAGTTGTGGTTCAGTGATAAAAATGGTTAGGGTAAATTATTTAACCACCGGCCAAGTCAGTCTAAAAGACGAGGGCAGGTCTTTTAGGAAACTTACTTGCGCCGGTTTTTTATTTTGTAATATCACCTGCTCAAAGCAATAGGAGGTAGAAGATGAGTAAAGTAAAAATAATAGCTGGCATGCTTTTGGTGTTGTTAAGCATGACAGCCTGGGCTCAGCAAGTAGAAGTTATTATTGGTACTGATACTACCAATCAGCGCGCTGAGCCTTTAGACCGATACTATAATTATAATACGCACGAAGCGATCTATTTACAGTCTGAGATCGATGTTGCGGGTACGATTACCCATATTGCTTATTACCGCCATTCCGGGGTAAATACCGATCCAATTACACCGGTAGAGATTTATATGTGTCACACTACGGATGCAGTTGTTACTACAGGTTCAATAACGCTTCCGCCACCTGCGCCTTTTGAGTTAGTTTATTCCGGATCTTTTCCTAATGATGCCGGTGAAGGATGGCGTGAAGTCCAACTTACAAATCCTTTTTACTATAATAATACTCAAAATCTTCGGATATTGATTGTTAAAGGTTATCAACAATACATCCCATCAGCGAATTGTCCATTATGGCGCTATACAACCACATCGCCCAATTATCGTACAAGAGGCGGAAGAGGTGACTATAGTCAACCTACTTCTCTATCTGCAACTTACAATCGGCCTAATATCAGGCTTAAAATTACAACCGGTCCGCAACCCACCTATGATGTTGGAGTTGCTTCTATACATTCCCCGGGTACGACAATTTGGTTACGCAATCCGACAACACCGGTTAGGGCTTTAATAAAAAACTACGGAACTTCAGCAGCTTATAACTTTTATGTTCGGTGTTCAATATTTGGAACCAATGGTGTTTTAAGATATTCAGATGAAGTTTTGATTTCTGCTTTAGGTGCTAATGAAACTACAACTGTGGCATTTACTAACTGGACTCCAAATACTGCGGAAGTATGTAATGTTGTAATGCGCACAGTCTTTACTGATGATGAAAATCCCGAGAATGATCGTAAGACTCGCACAACTACAGTTTATCCCGGAGGTATGACTGGTGGTCCGGATATTGGCAATATGCGCTGGATTGACTCCGATACAATAGGCGGTCCAGTTTATAACTGGATAGATATTTCAGCTCCAGGTTTCTACGACGATACTTGTAGAACCGGTGACGAACAGCGCAGTCGCCGAATTCCAATTGGGTTTACTTTTAACTTTTATGGTAAACCACGAAACTTCTTCTGGTTTTCTACCAACGGCTTTATAAGTTTTGATAGCTTAACAAGTAGCTATCCGTTCAATGCATCAATTCCTTCAACTGCGGCTCCGAATAATATTGTTGCACCTTTCTGGGACGATTTAGTAACTTTAAATTCCTGGCATAAAACCTTTGGCGATACAATGAAGGTTATTCAATGGAGAGCTCGAACCTACTCTTCGCCTTATGATACGATTATCTTCCAGGCAATTCTTAAATCTAATGGTGATATAATCTTTCAGTATAACCGATGTGATGCTACATTAGGCCGAGGGCAATCAGCGACAGTGGGCATTGAAGACTCTACGGGCACAATCGGATTACAATATCTTTATAATGGCACACCTTTTGGTAATCTTTTGACCGCAGGAAGAGCAATCAGATTTTATTATCGTCCCTTGGACAACGATGTGGGAGTTGTAGAGATTTTAAGTCCTGGTGCTACCCATACAGTAAACTTCCAGCTTGTGCCGCAAGCCCGGATAAAGAACTACGGTAGTTTACCGCAAATCTTTCCTGTGGTCTGTTCAATTTTTGGGCCTGCGCCTAATTACGAGTTGAGATATGTTGATGTTAAAGAAATTGCACTTGCAAGCGGCCGTGATACAACTGTAAGCTTTACTCCTTGGATTCCGACACTTCCTGAAACAGCTACTGTAAAAATCGCTACCGGGTTAATTGGTGATGAAAGGCCCGCTAATAATATAAAGACCCGTTTGACAGTAATGCGGATTGTAGTTGACGCTGCGGTTACAGCAATTACCCGACCACAACTCTCCGAACTCAAACGGACTATATTCACACCTCAAGTTACAGTTGTTAATAATGGCAGTTATTCAGCTGATGTGCCGGTAATTGCTGAAGTCTACCAAGTGATGTTGTATGAAAGCTTTACTGGAACAACATTTCCTCCTTCAGGTTGGCAACGATACAACCGGGATAATGGGTCATATCAGTGGATAAGAATTAGAAGTGATACCACTTGGGCCGGAGGTCAGCCTTATACAGCACCGGCTTGTGCTGGTGTGCGCTATGAATCAAGTACTTTAAGGAACGACGACTGGTTAGTTACTCCAAGGATCTCAATTCCGTCTACTGGTGCAACTCTTGCTTTCTTTGAAGAAGGAGACGATTACTGGGGAGATACGCTTGAAGTTTGGGTTACGACAACCGGTCAGACGCCTACTGATTTCCTTAATAACGGAACTCGGCTTGATGTATTCCGGATGAGTTTAGGTACTTGGGGTCTAAGGACATATTCTCTTTTGCCTTATGCCGGACAGAATATTTATATCGGATTTAGATACTATTGTCTTGATGAGTTGTATGCTAAACTTGATGATATAACTATTTTTAGAAATGTTTATCGGGATTCAATAGCCGTCACCGTAGAACCAATTCAAGGTAATGCCGAGGCCTACTTTAGACCATGTAGCCTTATGAATCAAGGCGATTATCTGTTTGTTGCATATACCAAACTTACTGATGATATGGTGCCCGCAAATAACCGCATGGAGCGCACCTTTACTGTGACCGTACCAACTTTAACCTTGGTATCTCCGGCACACGGTGCAGTTACTACTGATAATACTCCAACTTTTGTTTGGCAACCGGTTTTTGGTGTTGAGCTTTATCGGATTGAGGTGGGCACAGATTCTAACTTTACCAATTTAGCATTTAGTGGAGTACTTGGCGAAACTGAAATTGAGTCAGATCCGTTAACTGATGGCAAATATTATTGGCGTGTGCGTGCTGAATATCCGGGCACACCAGATCCTTGGTCTGAGGTTCGCCAACTTATTGTTAATGCTCTACCGCCTGTTGCTCCAACACCAATTTATCCTGAAGCTAATGACACCATTAGTTCAGAACAAATAACTTTTGTCTGGTCCAGTGTTTCTGATGCTGTGCTTTATGAGATCTCTGTAGGCGCTCTTACATATCAAACTACTGATACTACATATAGTCTAATGTTAGCTTCCGGTAATTATCTTTGGAAAGTGCGTGCGTGCGATCAGTATGGTTTATGGTCTGAGTGGTCAACTGAGGTGCCATTTACTGTAATACTTGTTGCATGGACCAGATTAGATTCAATTCCTCGTGCTTATGATCTTCCTGAAGGTAAGTATGTAAAAGATGGTGGTGCGTTAGTTGCAACAAATAATGCA
>JANXBB010000218.1 GCA_025061975.1 Caldifarciminota bacterium
ATATTTACTCGGACAAAATTGATGTCTACGAGTTAAGAATGAAAGTAGGCATGGTTTTCCAAAAACCCAATCCATTTCCTAAGTCAATTTTGGAAAATGTACTTTTCGGACTTAAAATTCGAGGCAAACTCTCAAAATCTCAGATGCTGGAAAAAGCTGAAAAAAGTCTAAGAGATGCCTGGCTGTGGGATGAAGTCAAAGATCGTCTTCACGATAATGCTTTTAGTCTTTCCGGGGGTCAACAACAAAGATTATGTATTGCTCGAGCTTTAGCTACTGATCCAGAAATTTTACTCTTAGATGAACCAACTTCAGCGTTAGATCCTCAGTCAACTGCAAAAATTGAGGAATTACTTGTAAACCTAAAAGAGAGTGTAACAATAATTCAAGTAACTCATAATATCGCGCAAGCTGCACGAATTTCTGATTATACCGCATTTATTTATTTAGGCGAATTAATTGAGTTTGACGAGACAAAAAAAATTGTGACAACGCCTAAAGATAAACGAACGGAAGCTTATCTTACCGGTAAATTTGGTTAAAATTTTATAAAGGGTGTTGAGGTAAGCTTATTACCTTGACCCCGAGGAGTAATAATGTTACTTGTTGAAGAAAAACTTAACAGCCTAAAGAAATCACTTATTCAATATGCAAGCTTAGTCGAAAGCATGATAATTAAAAGCCTCCACGGTCTCCTTAAACGCGATGGTGAAGTGCTAAAAGAGCTAATAAACAAATACGAACCTTGGACTAACGACTTAGAGCTTGAGATCGAGGAAAATGCGACAACTTTTATCGCTCAGCATGAACCTAAGGCGAAGGATCTCCGAACCGTGCTTATGATTCTTAAAATTAATAACGACTTAGAGCGAATCGGCGATCATGTGGCTAATATCGCTGAAAGTGCATTGTTTCTAATTGAGCGCCCGCCAGTTAAACCCTTAATTGATATTCCGAAAATGGCCGAGACTGTAACTAAAATGCTAAGCGAAAGTATTACTGCGTTTATGAATGAGGACTCAAAATTAGCAAAAAGCGTTTGCGAGCAAGATTCTATTGTTGATAATCTTTTAGAACAGATTATTAGAGAACTTATTACTTATATGATGGCCGATCCCAAAACAATTGAACGCTCAATGCATCTTATACGAATCGGACACAATTTAGAGCGGATTGCCGATCTATCAACTAATATTAGCGAAGATGTGATATTTATCGTCGAAGGTAAAGTTATTAAGCACGGCCGTGGTGAAGCTTAAAATTGTTTATCCACCAATAGGATTTTAGGCATCTATATATTATATAACGTACTAACAGTCTATAAAATATTCAATTGAGTTAGTAGTAATTACTGCTCCTATCCCCTAGACCATCCAGTGGTGTTTGGGAGAGATTTTTTAAAAGACCTCTTGGGCTTTGTTTTACGCGAAAGAAAGCTTTAATTAAACGAGATACCTTTTAAGATAATTCTTTAAGACTTACTTAGAAGTTTTGCCGATAAACCTTGAGGAGTTATTGTGCTCGACAATTTAG
>JANXBB010000097.1 GCA_025061975.1 Caldifarciminota bacterium
AAGATGTTTAGTGTAAGAAGCTTGGGCTTATTTAGAATTTAGTAGGGTTGTGAAGGGTTTTGTTTGCACTGCCAGGGAAACTCCAGTTCGCACAAAAGTTTATTAAAATCAGGAATGTATTTTTTACAGTAGTTTATAATTACTTGAATAAGCTCTTCACAGGTGCTTTTTTCAATTGGCTTTATACCATGAGCAAGTATCGAGTCATTTCGTGTTCTTAATAAACCTTTTAATTTTTCGTCACTTTCAAACTCTTTTCCTAACGGATGCTCTAAATCAGCAAGCAACTGATAACACGCTTGTAATCCAATCTGTATTTTCCCGTCTTTACAAGATTTAATTATCCACTCACGGGTTTTTTGGGGTAAATCATCTAATGTAATATTAGCTGAATCTTGATTATATTCGGTTTTTAGTCGCCATTGCGCAAGCATTTCCACAGTTCTATATAACCGGGCAACCGCATCATCGTATTTACCTTCTTCGTATCGTCGTTTGGCATTATTTACTAAATCGGCAATCGCCAAATCAGAAATCTGTTTATCTTTTAACTTTTCACCAATAGTATTAACATGGGCTTTTGTCTTATCCTTTATCTTAAATTGCTGTAGGTCAGGATGGTTGAACTTTACCTTGTCGTAATTAGTTGAAAATTTAATGTGGTCAAATTTATCCCAATAATTATAGGCGCGAATAAGATATCTAAGATTTTCAACAAGCGCTTTTTCTTCATCAGTAAGTAACCCTTTATTAATTCCCTCAAGTAATTCAAGGGCAGAATCAAACCGATATTTTTTGATAAAGTTTATTGCAGTATCAATCGCGAAAGATGTAAATATGCCGACAGGTTCAAAAGTAAATGATGTTTCGCTTCCATTAATTACTTTTCGGTCTTTGCCTCTTTTAACCGAAATATATCTAAGGTGACCGCAATTATGTTTTATTGCAACCAAACATAATGCAGCAGACATTGGTTTGGTGCCGGTTGTAAAGTCAACAATGGTCGATTTTCGGTCATAACCCTGTTTTAATAATTCGGTAATTTTGTCATTCATTTCCTTAAAGATATCTTGAAGATGGTCTTTATTAGATATAATATGAACACAAGAATTATCAGAAGTTCGTTTGAGTTCATTCAATATCTTTTGGGCATTATCTTTGGAGTGATTAGTGGCGAATAATAATAAATATGACGGATTTGCTTCACTGATTGATTTGATTAATGGTTTTGTAATATCATCCTCTTGGTTTGTACCGATACCTACTGTGGCAATAAATAAGGTTTTGTTTTCGCTCATGGTAATCACCTCCTAAGTTGGACTGTTTCTTTGGTATGACTAAGATTTTTAAGCTTTATTATAACAAAAACATTTTTCTTAAAAGTATCGCAAACTTTCAATAAACCGTGCATTTTAATCTTTTAATATTCCGTGAAGTAAAATCTCAAAAAGTTTTTCACTGTCTTCTTCAATTTTCTTCTCATCCGGAATCGTTGCCCATTCATATTCTAAGCCTTTAATTCCGACCATTATTACAAAACTTACTAAATCTAAATCGCGAATTGCAAAAACCCCTTTTTTTATCCCCTC
>JANXBB010000122.1 GCA_025061975.1 Caldifarciminota bacterium
CATAATACCTTAAGTAAGATTAGGCGGTAAAAGACCGGTTAATGGAAAACCGATGAGTTTTTGAAGTTCTTTTTGCAGCTCCACTTTAGCTTGACTTAAAGCGCTATTGACTGCTGCAACAATTAAATCTTGAAGCATCTCGCGATCAATGTCGTGGCTTGCAAAAAATTCAGAACTTATTTCTAAGGAAACAATAGTTCCTGTTCCGTCAGCAACTGCTTTTACAATTCCGCCGCCCGCACTCCCTTCGGCACGAATGTTTTCTTGAAGTTGTTTTAATTCTGTTTGAATTTTATTAAAATCTTGAGCAAGCTTAAATAAATCAAACTTCATTTCTTGGAAGTTGGTTTATCTAATGTTTCAGCGCTTGAGCGCTTCGGAACTGAAGAATCTTTTGCAGTTAAAATATGCACTGTAACTTTCTGGCCCAATGCTTCAGAAAACAACTTCTCGATTGTCGGATGTTCTTCTTCAATCAGCTTTTTTCCTAACTCAGTAGCACAGATGATTTGAATCTCGTTATTGGTTACGCGTTTAATTTGTGCATCACGTAAATGAAAACTAAGTGCGCTTTGAACATTACAAACCGCTAAAATAACACTATTTAGAACTTTACTAAAATCTTCGTTTTCCGAAATATTCTGATTGGAAGTTTCGGATCGGATTTTAACTACTTCCATAAGACTTAGCGATATTACCTCAAAAAGAATCTGAGGTTCACTAGTGTATTTTATCATTGATTCGTAGTTTAATAAAAATTGCAATATCTGAAGTATCGTAAATATTGAGAACTTTTCAGCTTGTTTTTTAAATTTTAAAAGCTGCTGCTCGGTAATTCCGAATGTTGGGCTTAAAACATCAAGCTTTACATGAAGCATAGTTCGAAAGTGCTCTAAAAGACCGTTATAAAATTCAATAAAATCATAAGTCAACGAGAAAATTTCTTCAATAAAATTAATTATTTTTTGCGGATCGTTTTTAATAACAAGCTCGGTATACTCAAAGAATACATCTGAAGAAATGAGCCCAAAAAGTTCTTCAACATCTTTAAGCGTGATATTATTATCACAAAAGACCCGTAATTGATCAAGCATTCCTTCGGCATCACGAATTGCTCCATCAGCACGTTTGCTAATAGCAAGCAACGCCTCATCGGATATTGTAATATCTTCTTGTTTACTAATCCATTTTAATCTTTCAGCAATCTCTTTTTCTGTTGCCTTACGAAAATCAAATCGCTGACAACGTGAAAGAATTGTTGAAGGCACACGCTGCGGTGCAGTAGTAGCAAAAATAAATTTCACATGTTGGGGAGGTTCTTCTAATGTTTTAAGTAAGGCATTAAATGCCTCTTGGGTTAGCATATGAACTTCATCAATAATATATATTTTGTAATGAGCTTTAGCCGGCAAAAATTTTATATTTTCACGCAACTCCCGAACTTGATCTATCCCCCGATTTGATGCCCCGTCGATTTCTAAAACATCAAGGCTTTGAGTATTGGTAATTTCAATACAATTAGAACACACTTGACAAGGGTAAATTGTTGGGCCGTTTATACAATTAATACTTTTAGCTAAAATCCGCGCGGTTGTAGTCTTACCAACACCTCGAGGGCCGGCAAAAAGATACGCATTAGCAAGTTGATTATTTAGAATTGCTTGTTTTAAAGTAATTTTGATATGTTCTTGGACCCAAAGCTCATCTAAGTTTTGCGGCCGATATTTTAAAGTTAATACTTTATGAGCACTCACCGGTTTTTTAAATTACAAAAATAGTAATTTTTGCGGTCGTGCGGCAAATTCGAATTAGAAAACACGAGTCTTTATAAAACTTTGGCTCAGACCAGGTAGACCGATAACTATTCGTAAGCTTACTTACCGTTGCTACCTTCCGGTCCTGGCGGGGTTTGTAAGCCAGAATATTATCGGGCCCAGTCGTCAACGCCATTGTTTTATAAAGATGGTTCGTGTTTTCTAATCCTCATTTTGCCTTTTCGATCCCGCGTTATGGCGGGTTTCGGGTTACAGGGGACCGCCAGCCCCCCATCTAGCACGACCGAACACTAACTTTACTGCCGAAATTGCGCTGCTTGAGGAATTAGTCGCTCCGGATTTACCACTTTAAATGAAGAATCCACTTCGGCTATTTTAGCATTTAGGGCAATTATAAGCCCGCGATTAAGTTCGGCAAGCTTTTCGTAATCCGGTAAATAGCAGGTTCGATATTTAATTGTATCTAATTTATAATAGTCTAAAAAAATCTTACGGGATTCTTCGGTATTCGCACCAGCATAGGTAACCGCAGCATCAAGTACCGTTTTAAAACGAGTAGCAAAACGCTTTTTCTGAATTACTGGGGCACTTTTTATAACAACACCGCATCCGGGAAATGGCCCAATTATCGCTTTCGGTAAAGCGGGCATCATAAGTGGTACTAAACTATCATTGAGCGCGCAAGTCCGTTCAGGTTCAATTACTAAAATTGCATCAACTTGATTGTTTTTTAACGCCGAAACAAGCTCACTATTGGGAAGTTCAATTAGTTTAACTTCTTGAGGTTTAAAGCCTAAATTATAAATAAGAACATTTATAATATTTTTAAATAACGGCGAATAGCCCAGGCGTTTGTTTTTTAAGTCTTTTATCTGCTTAATCGGATTTTTAGCTTTGGGGAGAACAAAAATTCCATCAACCGGTAATGAAGTTCGATAGAGTGCTGAAGCTAATACATATATTGAATCGTAAGTTTTAGCTAAATTTAAAATCGCTGGCCAAGGAAGAAGCGCACAATCTAAGGAATCAGAAAGAAAATCTTTAATCATCAAGTCAGGATTTTCATAAAAGATAAAATTGGGTTTAATACGATTTTCACTAAAGAATTCTTTATTCTGGGCAACCAAAAACACCGTAGCATTTACTGATGGATCGCAACCAATATTTAACTCCACGGTTCTACCTTCCTGCCACTGCGGATATATAATAATCCCTACTAAAAGTAACGCCAAAACTATAATTATGATATTTAGCACTTTATTCATAAAGTCTTGCTCCTTTTATTGTTTTTTAGCTTTTTCCCCTTCTTGTAAAATCTCATAAGCTTTCTTGGTATCGCCTTTTTCGCGATAACAAACCGCTAAATTCCGATACGCATCCTGATTTTTTGGATTTAGAAGTAACACTTGATTAAATGCATCAATTGCTTCATCGTATTTTTTAAGATTAGTCTTTGCCGCACCAAGTAACAATAGTAAATTTTCAACCGTCTCGGGCCCAAAGCCACTTACATAAATCTTATTTCGATCATTCACAGTCGGCAGAGTTTTTGATTTTTTAAAATGATGATAATATAAAAGCCAATATCCGGTAAGATAAAAGTCCTTATCTTTATTTTTAAATTCGCTCTCTAAGTTTTTTATAAGCTCTGAGGAACTTAGTTCTAAATATCCTAAACTAAGGTTTTCTGGGGTAATCTCTTTTAGTAATGCGCTAACAAGCTCATCCGATAATTTATCTAATGACCGTAAAGTAATCACCAGTAAGCGATTAAAAGTTGACTCAGCTAAAATATCCTCACCGGTTTGATAATAAGTAAGGCCTAAGTTGTATTGAGCATCATAATCGTCAGGATTATATTTCAGTGCTTCCTTAAAATATCCAATTGCCCGCTTAAAATTTTCTTTGCGTTTTGGTTCATTCTTTTCACTATTAGCCATCTGTAATGAAGCAATTCCGGCACGGAAATTTATTGCGTTTAATTCCATGTTATCAGTATAAAGCTCTTCGACAAAACGACTAAGCAGGCGTAATTTATTTTTGGCTTTAAGACTATCTCCAAGATAACTTTCTAATGTGCGCTCATTACGTTTTTTAAGAAGTTTCTTTATCTCCTCAGAAATTTTATCGTCAGTTAATTTTAATTCGCTGGCAATTAATTTTACAATGCTATCATAACTATTCTTAAACGATTGCAGGGCATAATCATAATATTTTAGACAAGAGTCCCAACTCGCTTTTTTAAAATAATACAGAGCGATTAACACATTACTTTGTTGATTTTCCGGAAAAACTTCTTTAAGTTTTAAGGCGATACTTTTGATCTTTTCAACACTATCAATTGTCGAATACATTTGAGCTAAAAGCAAATAAGGTTGCAGGTGCTTGGGCGCAACATCAGTTGCTCGCATATAAAACTTTTCGGCTTGGGCGTAGTTTTTATTCTGTTCGGAGTATTGTCCGGCTTTGATAAATGCATTAAAAACCGAAAATTGAAAGTCTTCGTTTTTTTGTGCCTCAGTAAGCCATTTATTGTCTAAAATAAACGCCGTATCAAACTGAATACTTGCTTCTTCATAGCGCCCAAGTTTTTCTAATACTAAACCTTTCCAAAATCGTGCTTCACCGCTATTCGGATAATCTTTTATTGCAAGCTCAAATTGTTCTAAGGCGCGTTCGTATCGGCCACCTTGATAGTGAATTCGACCACCACGCAACCGTGCATCTAACGGCATCTGCTGTGCAAAAGCAAAAGAAAAAATAAATAGAATTAAACTAATCAGGTTTATTTTTTTATTTTGTATCATATTTCTTGCTCCTATGCTTTAATAAACAATTATAAATAATTTTTGACAAGTGTCAATAGTTCTCTTGAATTTTAGAAAAAAATTATTACCATTTAATTTATGATCGCGGCATTAATTATTATTTTCCCTGCGACATTGGTCGTTGAACCGAGTTTGGGCTATTGGGTAAGTGACGTTGTCAAAGAATATTATTCTGTAGATTGTGTAATTCTACCTTATGAGTTTTTTAGCGATTCTTCTAGACAGATTAACGATTCCCTTATAAAAATTCACCTTAACTACCATCAACTTGAATCCCTTTTTATCAAAAATTTTAAAGGCAACGAGTTATGGGCTATTTCTGGCTTAAAAGTTCAACTATCCCCAAATGCACCGCCAAAACTCATAATCACAAAAAAGAATTCCTTTTTAGTAATTACCACAAAATCCTTAACTCCTAATAATAATTATAAAATAATTAAGGAACGAATTGGAGAAATAATAAAAAATTATTTAGCGCAATCAATAGTAATTAAACCTCCAAAACTAAACCGTTATGATTTTTTAGCTAAATCCGAAGAATTAAATAAAATAAATATTAATACCGCATCCCTAGAGGAATTAATAAAACTCCCCGGTATCGGGCCCAAAACCGCCCAAGCAATCCTTGACTACCGAACAAAATACGGACCATTTAAGAAAATAAACGAAATCAAAAAAGTCAAAGGGATCGGCGAAAAGAAATACGAAAAAATCAAAGCCCTAATCAGTGTAGATTAAACAAAAAAATATTACTTTAAAGTAATATTTTT
>JANXBB010000174.1 GCA_025061975.1 Caldifarciminota bacterium
TAAAATTAAAAATGTAAAAATAAGAGTAAATATAACAACATCAATTCTTTGAGTATGGATCCATTGCGGGCTGGATGATGCCCAATTCGACCATGACGAGGGACTTTTAAGTGTCTCGTATACCGCTATTACCTGATATGAATATCGTATATTATCAACTGTATTTTCGTCAATAAAATAATTCCGACCCCGCCCAACAAATCCAACGACCTGAAATTCGTTTTCATTTTCCTTTTTTCGCAAAATCTTATAACCATCTAAAATCGAATCATCTCGTGAAAGCGTCCAATTAATAATAATTTTCTTGCCGGCATCGTTTGGATTATCTTGAGCAATTACAGATGTAGGAGGTTCTAAAGCCCAAACAATTGTTACATTTATTATTAATAAAAAAAATAAACCGCGCAAACTGCTCATATCAACTTATCCCTCGCTTTCTATTTAGAGCTTTTAGTCTTTCCTTCTCTAATTTTAATATTTCTTTCTTAGAAATGCCTGTAGGATAAGTTCCTGTATAACATGCTGTACAAAACTTTTTGATTTTTGCATCTCCTTTTACTGCTTCACACATATCTTCAAGTGTTTGATAAATTAAAATGTCAGCACCAATCTTTCGCCTTATAGTCTCTATAGATCTGTTTCGTGCAACAAATTCTCCACGAGTCATCATATCAATTCCATAAACACAGGGATATTTTATCGGCGGACAAGTTACTCCGTAATATACTTTAGATGCTTCGGCTTTTCGAAGAAGACCAACTATCTGTTGAGCAGTTGTTCCCCGAACGATACTGTCGTCCACTACTAAGACTTTTTTACCAGCTATTACGCTTTTTACAACATTTAATTTAAGTGTAACTAAATTTTTCCTTTGAGATTGCTTAGGCATAATAAAAGTGCGTCCGATATAGTAATTTTTGATCAATCCTTCTTTCTGGGGAACACCTAAAATTCTTGCTACAGCTTGAGCCGCTCCCCGACCTGAATCCGGAACTGGAATCACCACATCGGGTTTTAAATTTGCCTTTAAACATGCTAAACCGAGTTTTTCTCCTAATCGTTCGCGAGCACTGTACACTTCAATACCATCAAGTATTGAATCTGGCCGAGCAAAATATACCCACTCAAAAATACATGGGGTAGCCATCTGAGTCTCAATTACTTTGCTATAAAATCGCCTTTTGTTATCGATAAAAACTATTTCTCCAGGTAAAATATCTCTTACAAATTTATACCCCAAATGTTCGATTGCTGCAGATTCAGACGCCACTATGTAGTTATTTTTGTTTTCACCTAAGCATAAAGGTTTTATACCAAGAGGATCACGGAAAGCAAAGAGTCCTTGTTGAGCGATAAATCCAACAACAGAATAACTTCCCTCAACCCGATTAAATACTCCTTGAGTAGCCTTAACAATCATTTCAAAAGAAAAATTATGTAACGGGAGTATTGTCAACTCATCAGCAAAAACATTAAGAATAACTTCAACGTCGGAATACGAAATTAAATGTCTAAAACACTTAGTTGTCAACTCCTCGCGTAACTCCCAATAATTTGTAACATTTCCATTATGAGCCATTGCTATTCCTAAAGGAACGTTTACCATAAAAGGTTGCGCATCTTCTTCGCCTCCTAGGCCAATTGTTGGATAACGAACTTGTCCGATTCCAATTTTTCCTCGTAAACGAGAGAGATTTTTCTCATTAAAAACCACACTAGCTAAACCATTGCCTTTTTTTAAATGAAAAGTTGTATCATAGGTAACAATGCCCGCTGAGGTTTGTCCACGATGTTGAAGTGTAATCAGACCAACATATAAATCATGTACAACTTCATAATCAGCTAAAATTCCAATTACCCCACACATCTTTTATTTTGTAACACTATCGATTGGGATAAATTTACAAAAGTCTTGTAAAAATTTTTTTAAATATTCATCGTTATTTAACTTATCAATCTTAGCTTCAATAAGTTCGGCCTTTAGCTTAAGTTGATCAAGCTCAGTTGATATTTTTTTGATTTTATATTTCTGGTGTATAAGTTTAATTAGTCCCATGGGATTAAATAAAAGGACTATTAATATTATTAAAAACCCAATACATAATAAAACTACCTCCGGCTTTAACTTTTTATGTTGCTTTAACTGGTTATATTTTATTTTTCTTCGATAATGTAATTTTGAATACATAAAATTATTTTCGCCAATGGATTTCCGATTCGATAAATAATAACCGGTTATACTTGCAAACTCGTTCGCCACGTGCCGGGGCACCTGTTTTTATATACGGAACATTTGCTGCAACTGCTAAATCGCTAATAAAAGTATCTTCAGTTTCACCTGAACGGTGCGATATTATAGGCTTATATCCGATCTCATATGCATATTTTATACACTGTAAAGTTTCAGTAACTGTTCCAATTTGATTTAATTTGATCAATACAGCGTTAGCAATACCTTGTTCGTAGCCACGGCGAAGGCGGGCAAGATTTGTAACAAAAATATCGTCGCCAACAATTTGAATTTTTTCTCCTAATTCCTTTGTAAAAATTTTCCATCCAAGTTCATCACCTTCAGCAAAACCATCTTCAATAGAAATGATTGGATAGTTATTTATCCAATCCTCATAAATTCGAAGCAACTCTTCAGAGTCAAGTAACTCATCACTCAATTTTAGATGATACTTTCCATCATGGTAAAACTCACTAGCCGCAGAATCTAAAGCCAAAAAAAGATCTTTTCCGGGTTCATATCCGGCTCGTTCAATACTCTCCATAATTATTGCTAGAGGTTCTTCGTTAGACGCAAAATCTGCCGAATATCCCCCTTCATCACCAATTGCGGTAATTTTGTTTTTTTCCGCAAGGACTTTTTTTAATGTATGGTAAACTTCAACACTGATTCGGAGTTGCTCAGAAAAGGAAAAACTTGTTGAAGGGACAATCATATACTCTTGTAAATCAAGGTTGTTGGAAGCATGGACACCTCCGTTTATCACATTAAGCATCGGGGTTGGTATAGTGTTAGCAATAATTCCTCCTAAATAGCGATATAGTGGTATTCCCAAAAATTCGGCTGCGGCTCGTGCTACTGCCATTGAAACACCCAAAATTGCATTTGCTCCTAATTTTGACTTGTTCGATGTACCGTCTAATTCTACCAACAATTGATCAATTTTCTTCTGATTTATCGCTTCCTCTCCTATTATTGCTGGTGCGATTATTTTGTTTACATTTTCTATAGCTTTTAGTACCCCTTTCCCGAGATATCGTTTTGAATCGTTATCACGCAATTCTAATGCTTCGTATTGTCCAACAGACGCTCCGGAAGGAACAGAAGCGGAAACTTCAACTCCTGATTCCAGGTAACATCGGATTTCTAATGTTGGATTACCCCGAGAATCTAAAATTTCACGTGCGTAAATTTGACTTATTTTGCTTCCATTAAAGTTTTTCATATAATTCTCGCCTTTCTTTATAAAGAGGGAACGCTTCAGTAAGTTCTTTTACTTCGCTTTTAACTTCTTGATAAATTTTTTCGTTCCCTATATTCATAAGTACTTTATCAATTAATCGCGCGATTTTCCTCATTTCATTTTCTTTCATCCCTCGAGTAGTCAAAGCCGGAGTCCCAAGCCTAATGCCAGAAGCAATAAACGGTTTTTGGGGATCGTAAGGAATAGTATTTCGGTTTACCGTAATTCCAGCGTTGCCTAAAGCATTTTCTGCATCTCGCCCAGTAACATTTTTACTCCTAAGGTCTACTAACATTAAATGAGTGTCAGTACCCCCAGCGACAAGCCGATAACCCAGCCGCATAAGTTCTTCGGCCAGAGCTTTAGCGTTGTCCACCACTTGTCTTTGGTAGTTTTTAAAATCGTCAGATAAAGCTTCCTTTAGAGCTACTGCTTTAGCAGCAATTACATGCTCTAAAGGCCCGCCTTGAACACCGGGAAAAGTAGTTTTATCAACTATTTCTGCATATTTAGCTTTGCACATAATTATTGCACCACGCGGGCCCCGTAAAGTTTTATGAGTTGTTGTGGTTACAATATCTGCATAGGGAATTGGACTGGGATGAAGCCCACATGCAACCAATCCTGCAGTATGAGCAATATCTGCTACTTGATACGCACCGACCTCATCGCAAATCTCTTGGAATTTATCAAAGTAAAAATAACGCGGATAAGCTGAAGCACCCGTGACAATAATTTTAGGTTTATACTCTTTAGCCAATCTACGAACTTCGTTATAATCAATGGTTTCGGTGTGGGGATCAACCCCATAATGAATAACTCTAAAATACTTGCCGGAAAAATTTATTGGATGCCCGTGGGAAAGATGTCCACCATGAGCTAAGTTTAATCCCATTATCGTATCACCAGGATTGGCTAATGCAAGATAAGCAATCATATTAGCTTGTGTTCCGGAATGCGGTTGAACATTTACATGTTCCGCACCAAAAAGTTTTTTTGCACGCTCTATAGCTAAGCTTTCCCCAATATCAACAAACTCACATCCACCATAATACCGTTTTTTGGGCAATCCTTCGGCATATTTGTTAGTTAAAACCGAACCCAACGCTGCAAGCACAGCTTCAGAGCAAAAATTTTCTGAAGCAATAAGTTCTAAAGTCTCGTGCTCTCGGTTAGTTTCATTCTTTATTACATCAAAAATTTCTGGATCGACTTCTTTTAAAATCTTAGCATTATGCATTAGTTGCCTCCGTAATTTTTTACTATACAGATTAATTATAGATCGTTAAAAAGTCAAGATATGTATTGATTATTCCAAATAATTTTTTATACTTAAACTAACAAATGTTTGAAAAATATTTAAAACTTATAAAAATTTTAAGAAAAAAATGTCCTTGGGATCGCAAACAAACTGTTGCTTCTTCCCGGCGCTATATTCTTAACGAAGCCTATGAATTAGACGAAGCTTTGCTTACAAAAGATTACCAAAAAATTACCGAGGAACTTGGCGATCTCATCTTTACAACCCTTTTCGTCGCTAATATACTTAAGGAGCAGAAGAAAATCAATCTCAAAAAAATTGAGTCGTTTACGGTAAAAAAAATTATCGCGCGCCACCCTCATGTATTTGGCAATCGAAAAGTTAGAAATGTTAAAGAAGTACTTAAACGATGGGAAGAAATCAAAAACCAGGAAAGCAACACGCCGATGCTTAAACGAATTCCTAGAACACTTCCGGCTTTGAAACGAGCACAGTTAATTCAAGAACGAGTTGCCCGAGTAGGTTTTGATTGGGAAAAAAAAGAAGAGGTGCTTAAAAAAATTAATGAAGAAATAAAAGAACTAAAATCGGCACTACAAAGTAAGAAGAAAAAAGCAATCGAAGAAGAACTTGGAGACTTGTTTTTCGCATTAGTAAATTTAACTCGACATTTAGAACTTGATGCTGAAGATGTGTTAAATAAAGCCAATAAAAAATTTGTTAAAAGATTTTCGCAACTTGAAGAATATTTTAAAAAACAAGGTAAAAATTTAAATCAATTGTCTCTAAAAGAATTAGACTGCGTATGGGAAAAGTTAAAAAAGATTGACTTTAAATAAGAGTTAAATTAAAATGTAATCTATGAAAATTATTTTAAGTGGTCCTCCGGGAAGCGGCAAGGGAACCCAGGCTGACTTATTAGTCACCAAATATAACTTTATCCACTTTTCAACCGGCGATGTATTCCGAGAAGAAATTGCCAAAAAAACTCCTATAGGTATTACTGTTGAAAGCTATGTAAAAGATGGCCGGCTTGTTCCCGACGAAATTACTTTAGAAATCACTAAAAATTTTTTAATAAAAAATAAAAATCAAAATATTATTTTCGATGGTTTTCCCAGAACTTTGCCTCAAGCCCAAGGATTAGATAAAATTCTTTTAGAATTAAACGATTGCATTGACTATATAATTTTTATTGACCTGCCGGATAATGAAATTGTTGAGCGATTAACTGCACGGCGAACTTGTCCTAATTGTGGAGCAATATATAATTTAAACTTCAGTCCGCCAAAAATTCCCGATATTTGCGATAATTGTGGAACTCGGTTAATCCAACGACCCGACGATACCGAAGAGATAATTCGCAAAAGACTTTTAGTTTATCGAAACCAAACATTAGAACTAAAAACTTACTATGAAAATTCAGACCGGATGTATGTCATTGACGGAAGCTTAGGCAGAGATCGGGTACACCAAGAAATTATTAAAATTCTGGGTTTAGCATAATATGGGAATCTATATTAAATCCGAAAACGAAATTTTAAGAATTAAAGAAGCCGGAAGAATTGTTGCAATGACTTTACGATACATTGAAGATTTTCTTAAACCCGAAGTTTCACTACTTGAGCTTGAAACGATTTGTGATGAGTTTATTAGAAAACATAATGGAGTTTCAGCATTTAAGGGTTATCGGGGATTTCCCTCAGCAGTCTGTATTAGTCTTAACGAAGAAGTTGTCCATGGAATTCCCGATGACCGAAAACTTAAAATAGGTGATTTGGTAAAAATCGACGTCGGGGTGTTTAAAAACGGCTGCTATGCTGACGGTGCTAAAACATTTTATATCGGAAATAATATAGATCCCAAAATAAAAAAATTACTTACAATAACTGAAGAGGCCTTGTATCTTGGAATAAAAGCAGCTAAAATCGGTAACCGAATCGGCGATATCTCATCAGCAATTCAAAAACATGTAGAAAAGCATGGATTCTCTGTAGTACGAGAACTTGGCGGACACGGAGTTGGACTTTTTTTACATGAAGAACCAATAGTGCCAAATTTTGGCAAACCTAAAGAAGGACTTGATTTACAAAAAGGAATGACTTTGGCAATTGAACCGATGGTTAATATGGGTAAACCTGATGTTGTTACTGCAAAAAACAACTGGACGGTAATTACTAAAGACCGCTTGCCCTCAGCGCATTTTGAACACACAATTGCTATTACTGAAACCGGAGCGGAAATTTTAACCAAGGAATAAAATATGCCCAAGAAGGACGTTATTACCCTAGAAGGGACAGTAATTGAAGCATTGCCTAACGCAATGTTTCGAGTTGAATTAGACAACGGGCATAAGGTTTTGGCGCATATCTCCGGTAAAATGCGGATGTACCATATCCGAATT
>JANXBB010000205.1 GCA_025061975.1 Caldifarciminota bacterium
ATCAATTTAAGAACTTGGGTTAAAAACTATGGGAACGCAACGGCACAAAATGTCTTGGGATATATAAGGAATCTCCAAAACTATATTACAATTTCTGACTCCTTAAAATTGTTTGGAACAATAGGAGCTTATGATTCAGCATTTAGCGGTATTAACGGTTATCGATTTACAGTGGCATCTGGTTGTACTAATGGAATGCGAGTTAACTTTGAGCTTACTTGTCGTGACAGCTATGATTCAACATGGCGTTCGTTAATTTCCTTACGAATCGGCACACCGCGATTTTCCTATAGAACACATCTTATTTCCGATCCCCCGCCCGGTAATAATAACGGCCGGCTCGATCCTAATGAAACTGCGAATCTTTTAATAACCCTAATGAATTCCGGTTATGGACACGGTTATAATGTCTCGGGCATTTTACGAAGTTTTGATTCGAGGCTACTCGTAATTGATTCTGTAGGTAATTTCGGCACGATCTTTTCTGAAACTACCGGCACTAATTATCAAGACCCCTTTACACTTTATGCCAGCAATAATAT
This sequence comes from Caldifarciminota bacterium, assembly GCA_025061975.1. Lineage (GTDB taxonomy): Bacteria > Hydrothermota > Tepidihabitantia > Tepidihabitantales > CAIPLT01 > JANXBB01. The sequence goes on from JANXBB010000205.1 coordinate 543, forward strand.
TAGTCCGGGAACTCCAATCCCATGTTCATTATATATTAATGCTGCTGGTAATTATATTACAAAATTGGGTGTAAATATTATAGTAGGTGAATTTCGAATTATTGATCCAATTCCTGACGGACCAAGAATACCGGCACGATATTGGGCATATGATGATATTGATACAATTTATACTCATGCACCAATTTTTAACTGGATAGAAATAAAAAACATTGGCACCAGGATAACTTATAACCATAACGACCAAGTTAGAAAAGTGCCCGTGCCTCAGGGTTTTGTTCTAAGATTCTACGGAATTCGTTACGACACAATAAGTGTTAGCGTCGATGGGTTTATTCGGTTAGGTGCCGATACAACCCGCGATTATTCAAACAGTCCAATTCCGGATCCAGATGGACCAGCGCCAATGCTTGCAGTCAAGTGGGATGATCTTTATCATTCTAATACCGGAAGTTACGGAGGAATTTGGTGGTATTATCATCCGATATTGAATGCATTAATTGTTGAATGGGATAGCGTGTATTATTACAATGCGACATCAACTCGTGATAAGTTTCAAGTAATCATTTACGACTCCACAGCGTTCCCCACTCCAAGTGGTGACAATTTAATAATTTACCAATATTTAACTGCCAATCTTAACAATAGTGCAACCGTAGGTATTGAGGATCCGACCGAAACTGTGGGCATTCAATATTTATATAACGGCTCATACCATCCAGCAGCAGCAGGGCTTGTTCCAAACCGGGCAATAAAATTTATTACCGAAGAACCTACAACAAGTTATGAGGAACATCTCTTATCAGGGGTTATGCCTAAAGAAAAGTTATTTACAACCTATCCCAATCCTTTTACGTCTTATATTACAATAAAGTATCTGGTTCGTAAAAAAGGAGAAATAACTCTTAAAATCTATAATGCATCAGGTCAACTCGTTAATAAGTTAATCGAAGGCGAAGTAAATCCGGGAACTTATACAGTTAAGTGGGATGGTCGAACTCCTACTCGAGAAAGACTTGCGCCCGGAATTTATTTTGTTAAACTTACCACTCCGGAAAGTTCTGAACTACAAAAAATATTACTTGTAAAATAAAGAACTTACTTCTCGATAAGCTTTTTTATCCGCCTTATTGCTTCTTGAATATTTTCAACTGAATTAGCATAGGAAAACCGTATATATCCTTCACCGTATTTTCCAAAACAGGTCCCAGAAAGACAAGCCACCCCAGCTTCTTGGAGAAGTCGGTCCGCAAGCTCTTTTGCATTATAACCGGTTTCTTTAACATTAGCAAACACGTAAAAAGCACCTTCGGGTTTTTTGCAACTAAATCCTTTTATTGAATTTATGCCTTCAACAATTACATCACGTCGCCGCTTGAACTCCTGGCGCATCCGTTCAGGTTCATCTTGTGGACCAAGTAAAGCTTCAATACACGCTCGTTGGATAAACGTTGTAGTGCACGAGTTTATATTAGTCTCAATCCGTGCAAGTTCTTTTGCTAAATCTGGATGCATAATCCCATAACCAATACGCCAACCGGTCATAGCATAAGTTTTAGAAAATCCGTCAAGAATAATTGTCCGCTCCCGCATTCCAGGAAACTTAGCAATAGTCTCAAAAGGCGTCTCGTAAGTAATTCTTGAATAAATCTCGTCTGATAAAATCCAGAGATCCTCGTACGGTTCTAAGATTTTAGCCATTTCAGCAAGAAAATCGTGAGTCATAATGCTTCCACACGGATTATGGGGGGTATTAATAATAAGCATTCTGGTTTTCTTGTTTAAAATCTTTTTTAAATGCTTAAGATCCGGTAAGAAGTTGTTTTTTTCTAAAAGAGGCAACGGAATAGGTTTTCCCCCCATAAACTTAATCATTGACTCGTAGATTGGAAAACCGGGGTTAACATAAATAACTTCGTCGCCATCTTCAACCAAAGCCATAATTGCAAAAGACATTATTGGTTTAGCACCCGGCGTCACTACAACTTCGTCTGCGGAAAACTTCATTCCCCGAAGTTCGCCGGCTTTTTGGGCAATAGCTTCACGTAACTCAGGAAGTCCTTGTGATGGTCCGTAATGAGTATAGCCTTCATCTAAAGCTTTTTTTGCCGCTTCTTTAATATTTTTCGGTGTGTCAAAATCCGGCTCGCCAATTTCTAAGTGGATAACATGTTTACCTTGAGCTTCAAGTTGTTTAGCACGCACAAGCACATCAAAAGCGGTCTCAGTGCCCATTTGTTTCATTCGTGACGATTCCGGAAGTCCACATGCTAATGTGCATGCTTTTAATTTTTTTATTCTTTTGGTTTTTTTTACTACCATCTTTTTTACTCCTTTTACAAAGGTTTATTTATTTTTAAAACTTTTTACTTGATCATAAACTTCTTTAGCTTTTGCCGCAATGTGCTCTCCAGAAACTTCAAACTCCCACATCAACTCCCAAGGTTGTCCCGATTCACCAAATCGATCTTTAACTCCAATCATTCCCATTAGAATATTACGGCCTAAAAGTTTCGGAGTTTGCATAATCAATCCGGCAACCTGATTCCCTAATGCACCAACTTGGTGTTCTTCAGCGGTAATAATCACACTGGTTTCTTCAGCACAACGAATAATTGTATCCTTATCCAGGGGCTTAAGCGTATGCATATTAACAACCCGGACTTCTAATCCATACTCCATTTTTAAAATCCAAGCAGCACGCATTGCTTCAGGAACCTCAGGACCACAAGCAATAATTGTGATGTCTTCATTTTCGTTTTTATACTCAGTTGCCAAATAGACATCAAAAGCATCAATAAAGTTTTCTTTTTCGCCGCGGAACCGATAAATATTAGCTACCCCCCAAACATAAGGCGTTTCTTCGGTAGTTACAATTGGGGTTGCTTCACGCGCAAATCTAAGATACTTTGGACCTTTGATATTGAAAAGCATATATTTTGTAGCTTTTTTGGTCTCAATGACATCACACGGCACTGAAACATGCATATTGGGAAGACCGCAAATCTGAAAAAGATCCTCTAAACTTTGATGGGTAGCACCATCCGGCCCAACTGAAACACCACCATGAGCTCCGGCAATAAAGACGTTAAAATTACCATAACATACCGTAGTCCTTAATTGATCTAAATTCCGCCCGGCGGCAAATACTCCATAAGTTCCAAAAACCGGCAATTTTCCTTCTTTTGCTAAACCAGCAGCTAATGCGGTAGCTGACTGTTCAGCAATTCCTGCTGATATCCAACGCTTTTTACGCTCTGGTTTACTTTCGTAGAATTTACTAATAGTAATTGAACCAGAAATATCCGCTCCAATACAAACAATACGCTCATCATCGCCCACTTCTTCTAAAGCTTGCCCAAAACCAAATCGGGTTGGTTCCATTTTTACTTTCATTATCGGCTGGCGATTCCAGAAATAATCTCTGCTAAACTTAGGAATTTTTACAGCAAGTTTTTTGTCAACTTCTTTTTGATAGTCTTCAGCTTTTTTTAGCAGGCGCTCGTAATCAATACGCTCAATAAGCCCTAAATCTTTTAAACCCTGTATCATCTCGTCTTTATTAGGAGCTTTTCCGTGCCAACCAGCAACATTTTCCATAAAACTCACTCCCTTACCTTTTACCGTGTGAGCGATAATCACGCTTGGTTTACCTTTAGTACTCTCCGCTTTCTTAAACGCCTCTAAAATCGATTCCATATCATGCCCGTCACATTCTATCACATTCCATTTAAAAGCTTCATACTTCTCTTTTAATGGATCAATATCCTGAACATCTTTAACCCAACCATCAATTTGAAGCCGATTCTTGTCAACAATTGAACACAGATTATCAAGTTGCCAATTACCCGCTTCCATAACTGCTTCCCATATTTGTCCTTCTTGTAATTCGCCATCGCCGTTAATCACATAGACACGAAACTTTTTATTATCAAGCTTAGCACGTAAAGCAATGCCCACACCAATTGAAAGCCCTTGACCTAAAGAACCGGTTGAAGCCTCAACTCCGGGAAGTTTAAGCCAATGGGGATGACCTTGATAAGGAGAATAAAGCTTTCTTAGCCTGACTACATCCTCAATATCATAATAACCGGCAGCCCCTAATCCTAAATATAGGCTTGGAGCTTTATGTCCAGTTGACCAAATAATCCGATCGCGATCATCCCAAAAAGGATTTTCCGGGTCGTGGTTGGCAACTTTAAGATAAAGCGCTGCTGTAATATCCATAATTGAAAGAGTGCCTCCGGCATGTCCTGAACCTGCTGCACACAGTGCAACTAAATTATAACCGCGCATCAGTCGCGCCCATTCTTTTAATTCCTCAATTGTGTAATCTCTTCTAATCTTTCCGGTTTTGGAGTCTATTATTGCCATTAAGCTCCCTCACTTTCTTGGTTATTTTTTCGGTATTTTCTGATAATCTTCAAAAAACTTTTTAATTCCAATATCGGTTAATGGATGAGAAACCATTTGTTTAAGAACCGCATAAGGCACAGTTGCAATATCTGCACCCATTCGCGCAGCTTCAACTACATGAAGCGGATTTCGAACACTGGCAACAATGATCTCAGTCAAAAATCCGTAATTACGATAAATCTGCACAATATCGCTCACAATCTCCATACCAAAATGCGAAATATCGTCTAAACGCCCAACAAAAGGACTTACAAAAGTTGCACCGGCTTTAGCAGCTAAAAGTGCTTGATTGGGACTAAAAATCAATGTAACATTAGTTTTAATATTCTTTTCGCTTAAAATTTTAACCGCTTTTAATCCTTCGGTAGTCATCGGAATTTTTATCGTAATATTTTTCGGGTTAATCCTTGCCCATTCTTCAGCTTCGCGGACCATTCCTTGATGCTCAGTGCTTATCACTTCTACTGAAATTGGTCCATCAACAATCTGTGCAATTTCGGTAATACATTCTTTCATTTCTCGGCCTGTTTTAGCCACCAGTGTTGGATTAGTTGTCACACCGTCTAAAATTCCCCAACTTGCAACTTCGCGAATTTCGTTAACATCTGCTGAGTCAATAAAAATTTTCATAAAGCCTCCTTATAAAGGTTAATATTTCTTGAGGAATTCCCAAGCTTTTACGGGAACTTATCATAAAATAAAATAATTAGATAACAATTATAATAAAAAAATTGTAAAATGTAAAGAGGATTTAAAAATCTTATGAAGTTTTAAAATTATTTAATAATACTTGACAAAACTTAAATTTTTGTTAAAATTTCTATAGTCGGCTTCTCACACCCTCCTTTCTTAACATCCTCCTTACCCCTCCAGTTTTGGAGGGGTAATTTTTTAATAAATCTCGTAGTAAATTTTTCGCCGCCTTCGGAAAAATATTCCAAATATAAGACCTACTACAAAACCTCCAATATGTGCAAAATAAGCAACCCCGCTATGCCCTCCAATACTACTAAAACCATATAAAAGTTGTAAAAATATCCAAAATCCTAAAAAGAATCCTGCAGGAAGCAGCACAATCCGCAGAAAAAACCCTAAAGGAATCAAAGTTAAAATTCGTGCCGACGGATAAAGGACTAAATAAGCGCCTAAGACTCCGGAAACTGCACCTGAAGCACCAATAGTCGGAATTGGTGATGTGGGGACAATAAAAATATGAGCGAAACTTCCTACAAGTCCGGATAACAGATACATAACTATAAACCAGAATTTACCTAAAGTATCCTCAACATTATCGCCAAAAATCCAAAGATAAAGCATATTGCCTAAAATATGCGCAAAGTTTGCATGAATAAACATTGCTGTAAACAGAGTGTAAAGATTTTCACCATAAAGAATATTTATTGGCACGACTCCAAAATTTATAAAAAAGTCTCGGAGGTCTGGTCCTAAAGATAGCTCATAAAGGTATACTAAAGCATTAGCACCAACAATAAGATAAGTGATTATGGGCCGGCGTTCTGATGGAATATCATCTCTTAATGGAAGCATTGTTTATCTCTTAACTAACACTACTGCAAAACATGCAATAGCTTGTTTTTTAAAACTAAATAGCATCTGTTCGGTAGTCTTTGCTGAAAGTCCAATATTATTTTCAGAAATTTTTAGGATCTTCGCTAACTGGGTTTTTATTTGCTTAAAATAGGGGTTAAGTTTTGGAGTCTCACAAATTAATACTGCACTGAGATTTATAATTTTTAATTTTTTCTTTTTAATCCGTGCCAAAATCTCTTTAAGAATTACAACCGACGAGATATCTTTATATTTTGGATCAGTATCCGGAAAAAAACTTCCAATATCACTTAGCCCTGCAGAACTTAAAAGAGCATCACAAATTGCATGACATAAAACATCACCATCTGAATGTCCTAAAAGTCCTTTATCAAAAGGAATCTCAATACCTCCTAAAATCAGTTTTCGGCCCAAAGTTAGCCGATGAATATCAAAGCCAATACCGACAAAAAAATTTTTTCTCACGGCTAAATTTTATCGCAAAATTATAAGGCGGTCAAGATAACAATTAAAATTATTATCTTCCCGGAGCTTAAACTTATCCTTACAAATCGTGCAAAAACCTCGGAATGTACTTATTCGGAATCTTCTCTGAAAAACTCTGAAATCTCAATTGAAGAGTTTTCAAGAATTAGAAGTAAAATTTAGTCTCAAAAGCCTTTTGTGTGTTTAGCGCAAATATCTGTTAAAATCTCTTTCTGAAAAACCTCTGATAAATCCCCTGGACCGTATAGGGTATACTCTTTCTATGTTTGAGGGGTAAAATATTGAATTATAACTGGTTAACGAAAACAAACCTTCAATTCCTTATAGGTAGGCTAAAAACTATCGCAGAGGGGATGCAAAGTTGTAGTAGATCTGCGTTTCAATTCCTTATAGGTAGGCTAAAAACAAAAGGAGGAAAACATGGCAGA
>JANXBB010000226.1 GCA_025061975.1 Caldifarciminota bacterium
AAGTAATATTGCTCCATTAGTAAATTGGCGAACTCGGATGGGATATCATGTAAGAGTGGCTCCTTTAAGTGTTGTTGGAGGTGGTAATAGTACAGTGGTTAGAAATTACATTCAAAATGCTTATAATACATGGCCGGTTCCACCGACTTTTGTAATGCTCGTTGGCGATGTTGATAAAATTGGATATTTTACAGGACAAGGAGCAGGGAATCCTCCGACTGATCTAAATTACTCACTGATGGCCGGAAATGATTATTGGCCGGATATAGATGTCTTTCGTGCATCAGTTGCCAATTCTACTCAACTTGATAGTTTAGTACAGAAAATTATAAAATATGAGCAAAATGAATGGATAAGCGGAACTGATTGGACCAAAAGAGCATATTTTATCGCATCAAATGACGCTAATTATCATCAAGTTGCTGAAAATACTCATCGTTATTGCATGGCAATTGTCCGGCGACGCGGAATGATTGCTGATTCGCTATTTTTGTATTATAATTCTGGTACACCAATTACAACTGCTTTAAATAATGGGCGTTCATGGTGTACTTACTCCGGACATGGTAGCGAAGATCGTTGGGCAGATCCCAGTTTTACTTCCACAAATGTTCGGCAGTTAACTAATATTGATAAAGTACCCTTAGTAGGGACTTACGCATGTTTATCGGGAAATTTTGCTTCAAGTAGCTATCCGGAATGTTTCTCAGAAACATGGATCCGAGTTGGATACCGCGGTGCCATTGCTCATTATGCTTCTTCGGTAACTTCGTATTGGACCGAAGATGATACTTTACAGCGTCGGGTGTTTGATTATGCATTCGATTCCAACTATGTGTGGGCAATGGGAATGCTCAATAAAGCTAAAATTAGATATTTTGCACAAATGGGCAATACAAGCACAACTCGTAGGTATTTTGAAATGTACAACATGATGGGAGATGGTGCAATTGATATCTACTCCGATATACCAAGAACAATTAACGCAAATTACCCATCGGTTATTCCTTTAGGTTTTTACAATATTCCTATAACAGTTACTGCAAATGGCTCGCCGGTTCGAAACGCGTTAGTTTGCGCTATGGTTAAAAACGATACCTCTCGTCGTGCTATGGGATACACCGACATTAATGGTCAAGTAACATTACCAATTACGACAGTTACGCCAGATAGCGTCTACATAACGATTACCGGCCACAATTTACGACCGCATTTAGGTGGCACAATGGCATTAGCAACAAGTGGTGCTTATGTAATGTATCTCCGGCATAATATTTTAGATCCGATGCCAGGGGGGAATGGGAATGGTAATATAAATCCTGGGGAGGCGATTGAGATGCGTGTTTGGTTGAAGAATTTTGGTTCGGTGGTTGCTAATAATGTGCGAGCTTGGTTACGGAGTACAGATCCTAAT
>JANXBB010000201.1 GCA_025061975.1 Caldifarciminota bacterium
GATCGTCACGCAGGCCTTCGTCGTCAATTTGTAGCCGTGAATAATTCCGCGCGATATTATATGCCACCGTAGCTAATTGAGGGCTTAAAGGTGCGCGACCCAGTCCAGTATGTAAGATTACCCCCAGTCCATTAATTGCATACCGAAAATAAGGTTCAACAATGGATTTAAGTTCGTCAACGATTATTGTTTTTAAATATTTTGGAACATCAAGATCGAAAACTTGGGGCAGCTGATTTTCAATAACCTCTTTTCTAAACTCATCAAGTTTTTTACGGATAATTTCAACGATATATTGGGGTGCAATCTCTGAAGAGAATTTTTTAATATCTTCGTCACTTAGGAGTTTGTCAACTGCAGGAATTTGTTTTAATAATTCTTTGTCCATACAGGTTAATTATAGTTTTAATAATTAGGGTGTCAAGCACCAACAAGGATTTTTACTTTTAAAAGCCACGAAAATAGTGCAAGTCAAAACATTTACTTAAGTAGTCAACACTTTGAGCGGTGTGCTCAGTGCTATTTTAACTGAACTGATTTAAGAAGCGTCTTTGCTCGTGCAGCCTCCTTATGGAATGGATCAAGCTCTAAGGTTTTCTCAAAAGCCTTTAGCGCAAGATTGTTTTTGCCTAAAGTTAAATAAACAGCACCTAAAAGATAGTGAGTTTCAGCGTCATAAGGTGCAAGTTGCGCGGCATTTTCTAAGTTTAATGCTGCATCGTTAAAATTGCGCATTGCAATATTATACCGAGCCTTGGCTAATTCTTGATAGTATTTAAATGGGGGATTCTGATTTGCTAAATAGATAATTTGTTGGACTTCATTGTAAGCATCGTGGGCGCGATTTAAACTTATATAACACTGAAGGAGACTATAATGCGCAACGATATTATCCGGAGCAACTTCTAACGCTTTTTTGTAAGCCGCAACTGCCTCAGGGAATTTTTTTGCGGTTTGATAGATATTGCCTTTCTGGATATATCCTTGAACACGAAATTCATTTTGATTTACGAGTTTTATTTGAGTAATGGTGTATAAAACACCGGCAAGAATTATAAGCAAAATTGCTTTCTTAAAATTCCGGTTTTGAAGTAGCTTTATAACTTCAACAATAAAGACCGCCGTAAATATAATAAAAAACGGTATTACTCCAGCTCGAAGTCGGGAAAGGACATAAAAAACTAATGATGAAATAAGATATATTGCGATAAATATAAATAGAAGATAATTTTTTTTTCGTCCCTTAATTAAAAATAAGATTGCAATTAAACTTGTGCTAAATACCATTCCGTAATTAATAAATGCTATTTTAAGCACCAACGAGTCATCACGAGTTTCATAAAAATAATAATTATTAGGTATTTCGTAATTATTAATAAACAAAAGCAATTTTCTTAATAACAATTTTAAGTATGAAAATGGTCTTTGTTTGATGAATTCTATACCTTTGTAAAACCAATACCGTGACATTTCTGATGGTGAAAGAACTTTTCCATTAACATGTTGGGCAAGATACTTAAATTTAGTAATTGAGATATCGCTTATATGTTGGAATTCCTGTAGTGGGCGCCAAGTCCCGTCGGTTTGTGGATTGTTTCCATAGTAAAAATTTATTCCGCTATGGGTGGTAAAAGGAACAAATTCTCCGGTTGCAATGTAGTTGTGCAAAGGCACTAATCCAAAGGTTATTACTGCACACAGTGCGAATAAAAGATATTTAGCAATTGGTTTACCTTCTATGTATTTAACAAAATAGACAACGAGTAATAGTAATAATATGATGAATTCCGGGCGCACAATTATCAAAAAACCACAAACTACACCCGATAAAATTAAAAAGATTAATTTATAGTTTTCAGTAAGTTTTATTAATAAATATACCAAAAGCAAACTAAAGAAAATATTTACTTCAACGTACAAAACTGCACCGGTATAAAACAGAAGAATACCCGTGAAAATGTAAATCAAAGCCGCAACTATACCAGTTATATGATTTACTAATTTACGGGCGATTAAAAAAACTAATAATACATTTGTTGCCGCAAGAACAGCTTGGACAATTTGAATTGACAAGACACTTAAGCCCAAGAGCCTGTAAACTGCGGCTAAAAAATAAGCATAGAACGGACCTAAAAAAAATGCTTCATTTCCTAGCCAGTTGCCTTTTAATATTTCCTGAGCCCATTCGTGATAGTAAAAAGAGTCTACAGTGTAGCGGGAAACTATTGAATAAGCATGGTTTTTCATCGTCCCAATGAAAATAAGTCTTGTTATTAATGCCCCAAGAAAAATTAAAATTGCTGATCTATATGGAAATTCTTTTGATTTTTTTAGTTTTCTATTATACCTCATAAAGACAAGTCTATAAAGAGAAAATATAATAGTCAAGCCTTAAAAGTAACATAATTGACAAAGCTTATAATTTATTTATAATGAAGTATGGCTAAGAAAAAGACATGGACCTTTCGGGTTGCTAAAATAAACATTTTGAAATCGATTGCCCGGCGACCTGGAGGTGTGTATCGGACAACTAAGGTTCATAAATCCAAACTGATTTATTCCCGAGCTCAAGCAAAACAGGAATTACATAAAATTAGATCCAGCTACCAAGATGACGCGAACTGAAGCTTTAGAGCTTATTAGCTTAAAGGTTTCAAATAAAAACCTAATAAAGCATATGTTAGCATGTGAAGCTTGTATGAAAAAACTCGCCGAGTATTTTGGTGAAGATCCGGAAAGATGGGGTTTAGTTGGGCTACTACACGACTTAGATTATGATGAAACATCAAATAATCCGGAAAAACATGCCTTGATAACCTGTGAAATTCTTAAAGATAAAGGCTTTTCAGATGAAGAATTAAATGCAATTCGTGCTCATGCTGGTCATGCTGAAAGAGAATCTAAAATGGCTAGTGCCTTATACGCAGTTGATCCCATGACCGGACTAATTGTTGCTGCAACACTTATGCATCCATCCCGGAAACTTCAAAATGTTGATCGTGATTTTGTGCTACGTCGTTATAAGGAGAAGAATTTTGCTCGGGGTGCTAATCGAGAACAAATTGCTCAATGTCAAAAATTGGGATTATCATTGGAAGAATTTACTCAAATTTGCCTTGAGGCAATGAAAGAGATTACCGATGAGTTGGGATTGTAAAATATGGCGA
>JANXBB010000243.1 GCA_025061975.1 Caldifarciminota bacterium
GAAGTTTGATCTCAATACATTAGCATGGGTTAGTCCGGCAGAGACTTTGACAACATTTGACACTGTGCTTAAGCCTACTGGTGGTTATTCACTTAAGAAGTTCTATGTCAAAGATGGTGGAGCTCTTGCAGTTGGTGATGGTTATTTATATGCAATTAAAGGTGGTGGCGTGTCATTAATCTATCGGTATAATCCTGATGTCCCGAATAGTTGGGCTCAATTTGATACAATTCCCAAACAAAACAACGATAAGAAGTCGGTTCCGAAAACCGGTGCTAGTTTAGCATACTTAGCAAGCAATCATTCTCTGTATTTGATGATTGGTAATAATCGTCAAGAGTTCTGGCGCTATGGACCATTGGGTTATGGATTAGCTAAACTACAACCGAATCCTCAAGTTACCACTTCAGTAATGAATGTCCAATCTCAAGAAGTAACAAAACTTCTTAGTGTGAGTTCAAGCCTAATTAAAAACACTGCGCTTGTGCGGTATAATGTTATAAAACCTGGTTATGTTTCAGTAAAACTTTATGATGCCACAGGAAGAATAGCGCTTACAGTTTATGAAGGCACAAGTGCTTGTGGAGTATTTACGAAAACTCTTGATACTGGAAATTTACGAAGCGGTATTTACTTTATAAAGCTTACTACCGAAGCCGGTACTGACGAAGTAAAGCTCGTTATCGAATAAGCAAAAATAAATCCCACATAGAAATTTTTGGTGGGGAAGGGGTGTGGGGCTCATATGAGCCCCACACTTTTTAACTCTTGACAAATTTTCATTAAGGTTTTATACTTTAGAAGTTAAATTATAAAGAAAGGAGGCGCTATGAGAAGCCGTGCTGTTATTTTATTTATTGCAGTTTTAAGTGCAGTTTACGCCGGTAATTATCCATTAGAAAAAGTTAAAAGTTCCCAAGAACACATCGCCGAAGAAGAGATTTTAAGTTTAATTAATCATAAAGAGTATTTTTCACTCGGTTTTCCCCGAGCAGTTATTTTTGCTGAGAATTTTACAGGTAGTGAGTTTCCTCCTCAAGGTTGGCAAGTTATCAGTACCAATAATGGATATACCGGAACGAATCCATGTTTTTGGAGTCGTTTTACATCTCCGAGTTATCTTATTCATTCACTACCGGCCGCTTGTGGTTTATGGTGGTCTTATCAAACGCAAAACGAATGGTTAATCTCATCGGAAATTACTCTTAGTGGTGGCGCAGATAACCGATATTATCTTAGATTTTGGACTTATGGTTATTTAGGTTCTGCAGATTCAGATCATTATTATGTAAAAATTTCAACTGATGGAGGTGCAAGTTGGAATATCCTTTATGATTTATCAGCTCAGTTGCGTGGTTGGAACCGTTATGAAGAGCCGATATATATTGATTTAAGCGCCTATGCTAATCAAACAATAAAACTTGCTTGGCATGCTGATGATGGGCCAATAAATCAAGGACTTAGTTATGTTTGGTTTATTGACGATATTGAAGTTGGCACACCATTTGAGCATGATGTTGGGGTTTTGTCATTGTTAAATATTAAATATCTCCCATTACTTCAAAGCCAACCAGATACTTTTTGTATAAGAGTATTTAATTTTGGCCTCAGTGATGAACCTAATGTAATCGTAAAGATGACAGCCAACGATAATTTAATTTCTGAGCTAACATTAGCACTTGGCGCGTTAAGTTATAAAGATACATTTTTTGTCTGGATACCGGCCGATAGTGGTAATTTTACTGTAAAATTTTTCACAGAACTTTTAGAAGACCAAGATAACGGAAATGATACGATCCGGATTTTAGTTGATGCAGGCCCACAATATTATTCTGTGCCTTACAGTAAAGACTTTAATGAAGATTGGGGTCCTTTGGGAAATAATCCGCCCCATGGAGGTTGGGAAATTATTGATCGTGGAAGTGAAAATCCTAAACGTTGGAATCGGAATGATTGGTTTAAAGGTTATTTAGCATCGGTAAATCGTGAAGTAGCAATGGTCCGATATCAGCCAATAGAATATCAAGACGAATGGCTTATCTCACCACGAATTGATTGCTCGCAAGATACTCAATATACTTTGAGTTTCTGGCATCAATATGAAGGGTATAGAAATGCGGTGCCTGATACCGGCTATGTGTTAATAAGCACAGATGGAGGCACAAGTTGGCAAGAACTTTGTCGGTATTCGGGTGGTATAAGTGGAATTATAAGTAGTGGTTATCAGAATTTTAATATTACAAACCTGGTTGTGGGCAATAATAATGTTAAGATTGCTTTTCGTTATTATGCGCATAATGCCGCACGATGGGCAATTGATGATTTTACCGTGATGACAACGCCCAATATTGATGTTTGTCCGGTGCAACTGCGTTGTCCGCAATCAGTTACTTTAGGCGAGACTTTAAAGGTAGTAGGCGTTATAAAAAATACCGGGCGGCAAACTCTTAATCCTAATTGGTATATTATCTACACAATAAACGATGACTACGATTCAATATTAGTT
>JANXBB010000249.1 GCA_025061975.1 Caldifarciminota bacterium
GCTTCCCATCCCGGATATCAAATTTTTGCTTTTATTATTACTTTTTTAATTGCTTTCTTTGTAATCTACCTTTTAGGAGTACTCCTTAAAAAAATTGTCAACCTGATATTGCTAGGCTGGGTTGATAAATTATTGGGGATAATTTTCGGAGCTGTTAAAGGAATTATCATTGTCTGGCTTTTATTATTGATTATAGTAAGTATTGTCCCTACTGTCTCACCTTTTATTAGTAAATCTTATTTTGCATCTCGGATTATGAAATTAGGTGCCGCGGTCACTAAACTCCGCCCACCGAATATCAAGCTTATGCCTCAAAAGAAAAAAGATAAAAGAAAAGTCTTGACAAATAATGTTTGTAAACTTAAAATTAATCCAATAGCGGAGTATGAACCGCTAAAAACATAAAAGAAAGGAGTAGCATATGCGTTACCTAATACTGTTTATTTTACCGTTAGTAGTTTTGTTTATTGCCTCGTGTCAAGCACCACAAGAGATTAAGACTCAGCTTGATAAGCAGGCTGAACAGATAAAGCAACTTGAAACTAAGCTTGCTGAACAGCAATCAGCAATCGAACAAATTAAGGCTGATTTTCAAAAACACATGGATGAACTTCATAAGCCAAAAACCCCAGCAGCGAAAACTACAACACAACCGACAACACCCAAACCCCCCGCACGAATTGGCCGATAAAACAAGGAGGTAAAAGATGAAGCGCCTCACATTAGTTTTAGGAATTATCGCAATTTTATCAATAGCAGCGATATTTATTGGCTGCGAGGAAATTACCGGTGAAGCACCAACCAATGTAACTCTTGAAGCTGCTACCGATACCACAGTAAAAATCACTTGGACTGCACCGCAAACAGCACCGGATAAATATTACGTCTATTTTAAAGCAGTAGATGCAGCAAATTATACCAAAATAGCTGAAACAACCGCAACCTCGTATATCCATGACCCTCAAGGAAAAACTGGTAAGTATTATGTAGCCGCCGTTTATGGTTCTAATGAATATAACTCAACAATTGTAACTACTGAGCCGGTTGCTACAGCAATTTTTACGGTTTGGGAATTAAATGCCTCGGGTAATAGTGGATATGGTTGGGAACGGAGCACTGGCGCTGGATCAACCTATTCAATGGCTAACGCAGCAAATGCGCCAAATGTTGATTTTTATATTACAAATTTTGCTCCTGGATTTAGTGCTACACCTTATTGTATCGCAAGCCCTGATCAAGGTCCTAGTGATCCTGGTGGCGTGGTTCCGGCTGGTCAGTGGAAGGTTAACGGAATCTCCAATCAAATTACTGATCCCCAAGCTCCACTTCCCCGTTATATACAAGGCACAACTTACTTTAATTACACTGAAATCACATCTGATCCAACATATGTAGCAGTACGAATGAATTCCGGAGCTGATGTCTATTACGCTTTAGTTAAAATTACCGGACGTAATACCACAAACGGTACAGTGAATGTCGAAACCTGGTTCCAGAAAGTTAAAGGTCTCAGGTTAATTCAGCACTAATTAATAAAAAATAATCTCATTAAACTCACAATTAAGGTGGGGTAATTTCTACCCCACCTTAATTTTTGATGCAACCTTTTTTAAATTTTGTGGTCTAATAAAACGGACGGAAGGTTACGGGCGAGTAAAACGGCACCCGATATAAGAGAATATAAAGAATGGTGCCGTCGCACTGTTCCTTCCGTTACTTTTATTTAGTTGGCTTTCCGATATTTCAAAACACCCCGGGAATAAGTTTCTAAAGTCAAATGATCGTTACCTAAAAACATTAACTGCGACATTAAAATATCAGTGGAACTATCTTTTCGACACCAATAAGGATACTTAATCACTAAAAAATCAGCATCCTTCCCAATTCCAATATTGCCGATATACTTTTCAAGCCCTAACGCTTTGGCACTCCCAAGTGTTGCATAATAAAATGCTTCTGGTGGAGGCATTTTTCTTACATAATAAGCATCGCGCATTATTGTAAACAAAGAAAAAGACGGACCGGCTCCAACATCGCTACCTAAACCCAGTTCGATTCCGTATTGAACCATCTTTTGAGTATCAGCTTGGCCGGAATGTAAAAAAAAGTTTGAAGAGGGACAGTGCGCAACCTTAGTATTAGTCTTGGCTAATAGTTTATATTCAGACTCTTTTAAATGAATTGCGTGTGCAACAATTGTTCTCGGACCTAAAATTCCGGTTCGGTAATAAACTTCAGTATAGTTTTTATATTTAGGGAATAGTTTCTTTACCAGCTTAACTTCTTCTTGAGTTTCAGCTAAATGGGTATGAATATAAACATCGTTTTTTTGAGCAAACTCACCAACTAACTTCAAAAGTTTTTCGGAAGTTGCTGGAGCAAATCGAGGTGAGAAAGCATAAAATAAATAATCTTTACTTTTATGCCACTTTTCGTAGAGTTTAATGCTATCATGCATTGCCTTCTGGGCGTTTTCTACCTTAAGCCCCATCGAAAGATACTTACGATCCATCATCGCTTTACCCAAAATTACGCGAAATCCCAGCTCTGAAGCTACCTCAAAAGCTTTATCAGTAAAAGAAGTAGATGCCGATGAAAATATTACAGCGGTTGTTGTGCCATTGCGATATAATTCTTCATAAAAAGCTTTTATATATGAATGCGCCTGTTCTTCATAGGTTAGTTTAGTTTCTGCAGGAATTATATGATTTTTAAGCCAGTCCAAAAGGCTCACTCCATAACGCCCACGTAAATGAAACTGCGGCAAATGGAGATGCATATCAATAAACGCCGGTAAAATTATATAATCAGTAAAATCAATAACTTCAAGATCCGGACAGACTCGTTTTAGCTTATTAAGTTTAGAATCACTAAATTCACCATAATCAAAAAATTTTCCATGGTTATCTACTGCAACATATCCATTCCGAAAATCTTCAACTTTATTAAGGGAAATAATGTTAAGCACCCGAGCCCGATAAATTTTCATTAACAATAAATTACTTAAATAAACTTATTATGTCAATATCCGCCCTTAAAAAACATAAGATCGTAATTTTCCATTACCCCTTTTAGATCAACAGAAAACCCCCGCATCACACCACTTTTTAAGCTCACCCTAAACTTGCGAACCGATTTGAGAACAAAAACCATAATTATTATGAACTTAATTTCTACCATTAGTAAGAGCTCTTTTTAAACTAAAATATCCCCGCTTTGCTCCAACTTTATATCCCGAGAACTGTATACCCCCTGCTTTTCGCCTGTAATTTTCTTATTTATTTGATTTCTAAAGAGATATAAAAATATTAGGCTAAATTTAGCGATCATTTCAATTGTTGTAATTATTAAGTTTTTTTATATATTAAGATGCTTAAAATCGGTAAGGTAAAAAAATAATCGCAGTGCCATTTAGGGCGATAATTTATCCTAAAGTGTTTATTAGTCAATTTTAATAAATTTATAAAAAGTGGTGTTATTTTTACTATATAATCTGGCAAAGTAGATACCGGGATTTAATGTTTTAAGGCTTATGGTAGCTTGAGAAG
>JANXBB010000267.1 GCA_025061975.1 Caldifarciminota bacterium
GCTGATTTTTTGAAACTAATTTTTCGTTTTTTAGCACCGATAATAGTTAGCATCTTACTTTGGGCAACATATAATATATGCAGATGGTATATAAAAAATTTCCGTGATCTAATAATAACAGGATTGGCACTGAGTTTAAGTTTTATAAAAATTTCTCCGGTTGTTATTATACTGACTAGCGGAATTTTAGGGATGTTAATGGCGCAAAAATTAGTTCGTAAACTTAACATGTATCCTATCGGGTTTTTTTTATGGACAATACCTTTAGTTAATGAGTATGTAAAATTAATAACATTAGGAACTATATTTTTTTACGTTGGAAGTATATCTTTTGGTGGAGGGTATGCGGCAATTCCGTTCATCATAAAAGAAACTTCTATTTTGAGAAATTGGATTAGTAACGATGAACTTGTAGCCGGCATTGCTTTTTCTCAAATTACACCCGGCCCAGTTGCTCTTTTAGCGACTTTTATCGGTTATAAAGTTATGGGAATATTTGGTGCACTAGTAGCTACAATTTCAATTTTTTTACCGTCAACGATTTTTTTATATTTAATATTAATCGCTAAAAAATATTTTATTAATAAAAAGTTTGAATCTTTGAGGGTTTATATAAAACATTTTATAAATGGTGTAAAACCTGCAATTGCAAGTTACATGATTTATACTACTATATCGTTGGCTTTAAAAAGTAATTTACACCAAACAAAATTATGGAGTTTAAATTTTTTTTTAATACTCGTGGGTTTCTTATTAATAAATCGACTCAAAGTCAATCCAATTTGGCTTATTTTAGGCGGCATTGTTATGGGTATAATCTTGACAGTTTTTAAAGTATAATTAAAATACTTAGTATATGATTCTGATAAATGCAATACTTTATTTGTTTTTAAGTAATTCGTTTTTCAAAACTGAGAGATTTCCAGACATTGAAGTTATTAAATCAGATGGAAATGGTATTACTTTTAGATATCTTATTTCAGAAAATAATATTAGGGAAGAGAAAGTTTTTGTCGAAAATCGAATTTATACAACATTTATAATAGAAGGGGCATTTTACAAAGAACCAATAGGTTCTTTTGATTTACCTTCCAGAGAAATTTTTATTGGATTACCTCAAAGTGGCGATGTTTCAATTTCAGCTAAAGCTGTAAAAAGTAAAAAAGTTACAAATATAGAAATTCTACCGGTCCCTTATAAATCTTGGGATCGCGCTCCAATATACGAAATAAAAGATACTGTGTCAAAACCACTGTGTGAGATTTCGACGATTAGCTGGTTTCGCGATAACCGCATTGCAAGGCTTAAAATAAATCCAATACAATATAATTTTTCATACAAAGAAGCAATCATAAATACCGAAATCTTCGTTGAAATAAAATTCACCAGTCCTGCGATTGATAATTATTATCACGATTATTTTGATAGCGTAGGGGCTGATTTCATATTGAATTGGGAAATCGCTAAAAGATGGAAAAAATTTCAAGAAAGCAAAAGTTTTGATTATGGAATGTGTAAATATCCTCCCGGATTTACAAATTGGTATAAAATTCAAATTGAATCAACAGGAGTTTATAAAATTAGTTATAATGAATTAAAGCGAGCAGGAATTCCTGTAAATATCATCGATCCCCGAACAATAAGAATTTTCAATATTGGTGATTATATACCCAATGTCTATTATCCCGATACATTAACTGAAATTCCTATATATGTTGCCGGAGAAAACGATGGGCGCTTAGATAAAAATGACTACATTTTATTTTTTGGAGTTAGTCCTTCACGGTTTTCCAAAGACCGTAGTAAATTTTATACTAATCCTTTTACTAAATATAATTACTATTGGTTAACCTGGGGAATATCGTTGTCTTTTTCAGGACCCGGTAAACGTTACACAACTATTCCTTCTGTTACCGGAGGTGTTCCAATTTACTCTGCTAATGAT
>JANXBB010000003.1 GCA_025061975.1 Caldifarciminota bacterium
CTTATGCGAGTTGATTTAGAATTAGAAAATGTAATACTTGTTAACCTGCGATGGCTTAAACCAATGGATGAGCAGTTTATAAAAAATATAGTTTCTAGTAACGATTTTGTTGTGAGCATCGAAGAAAATACCAAAATTGGAGGGTTAGGAAGTGCACTTTTAGAAGTTTTTGGTAAAACAAATGTTTTCCCCAAAAAATTTATATCTCTTGGTCTAGATGATCAATTTATAACTCATGGGACACGAGAAGAGTTGCTTAATTTAGAAGGCCTTACATATAATAAATTAGTACCGATATTTTCTAATTTGTTAAAAGAAATAAAAAAAATTGAGTTAACCCCAAAATTATGAGGCGAATATTTCTTTTGTTTATTGTTGCTAGTAGTTGGCTTTTTGCTCAAAGCCTTAACGATTCTTTGGATTATTATCCATTTTTAAAAGACCGATATCGAATAGTGCCACGAATTAATTATTTAACTGAAAAAGTTTATTTGGAAATATGGCAAGATTCTATTTTTCTTGGAATCAAAGATGTTATTCCATTGCGCGAATATTTTTTGTACACAGCATACCAAGAGCTTAGTTTACCTCAAACAAAAGTAAAAACTTCCCGAGAAAAGATTACTTATGGGCAACAAGGATTGATTCCGGATATAGAGCTTCCCCGAATCCCCCTAGTTGGTGAAGGAACCCGAATTAATATTTCTGGCTCAGATCGGATTACCTTTGGAGGTCGACAAACTTTTACAAAAGGTTTTACACCAAGTGCCGGTCCATCACGATTGTTTCCCGAACTAAAGATGGATCAGCAATTGAAAGTAAAACTTGATGGTACAATTGGGGATAAGACTAAAGTGCTAATTGATCATGACTCCGAACGCGATATTTTAGGCCGGAATCAAATAAAGCTATCTTATTCTGGAACCGAAGATGATATAATTCAAAGTTTAGAATTTGGTGACACCCGGCTTTTAATTCCTGCGACAACTTATACTGGAGATTTACCAGCGCGAAGAGGTTTGTTTGGTTTTTCTGGACGCGGGAAGTTAGGAGGAATCGATTTATACATGGTAGCATCACGAGAAGAAGCTCAAGGCGAAACGAAAGAATTTCGAGGACAAACTCGAATTATTTATGACACAATATACGATGTCGAGTTTGCACGCCGAACTTTTTTCTCGTTAGGTGAAGCAAGTAATGCTCGGATTACCGATTTAAGAGTTTATGTAAAAGATAATTCACTTCAAGGAGAATCAGCAATTGCTACAGTGCTTTTGAATTATCCTGAGTCAATTCCTTTATATCCCTATGATCGTGAAGTGGGGCTATTTTCTCTTAAAGTACGCAACCAGGACTATATTTTTCATGAAGACGGAAATGTAATTGAATTTATTAGAAATACTCCTTCAGCTAATCATGCGGTAGCAGTTCGTTATGTAGTTGATGGAGAAACAGTCGGCGGGCTTAGAGTTATAAATAATACGCCAACTTTAGTCTTAAAGTTATTAAAACCCAGCCGCGAAGATACTATGTCTCAGTGTTGGAATTATGAGCTTAAAAATGTTTATCGGCTTGGTGCTACTAACGTTAAATTAGAAGAGATTAAGATATTACGAATTATTGAAGGTGTTGATCCAAGAAATTATCGAGACTTCGAAACCGAGGGCCCTTTAAGTGGGCGGACTTTTCTTAATATTTTGGGACTTGATCCGGACAATGATGGAAAATTGGAGTGGCCGCAGTTTGACGGAGTTCGCGGACTCTTGGTGTTTCCTCGAGCGCGGCCTTTTGATTACGAGTCATTATCAGTACGGAATCCTGTAATCTACCGCAAAATAAATCCATCAATTAATGAG
>JANXBB010000027.1 GCA_025061975.1 Caldifarciminota bacterium
GTTATGAACAGTAGCGAATGCTCATTTTAATTTTCGTCCAAAATTGAGTTTTGTCAAGAGATGGGTTATTTTTTCATTTGATTTGCAGCAACAATTTGGCCCAAGGCAATTCCGCCGTCGTTTATTGGTACCTGCTTGTTAGTATATACACAAAAATTAAGTTTTTTTAACCTCGAAGCCATAAAAGTAAAAACAATCCGGTTTTGGAAAACTCCGCCGCTAAGGCATACCTGATAAATCCGTCGCATTCTAGCAATGTTTTCCACAAGTTTAACTGTTTCGTTAACAATTCTTTTGTGAAACCATAACGCAAGTTCGCTAATTGAGTAATTCGATCTTTTAAACTCAACAATGGATTTTAAAATGGCCAATGGATCAAAACAGTCTTGAGTACATGCAGCTAAAAGATCTCTTGATAAGTTGTTTTGAGCCTTTAAGGCGTAAGCTTCGAGTATTGACGGTGCTTCGCCTTCATAAGATTGCTTGTGGCACAACTCTAAAAGAGAAGATACAGCATCAAATAGCCGACCCATACTTGATGTTTTTGTAATATTTACCGGTAAATTCCTGTCTATTATATCAAGATAAGCTTTCAGAATTAACTTTGGATTAGTAATAGCGGTATCTCCTCCTATTAAAGGCATATATTTAAGATGGGCAATTCGTTCGTAACCTCCCGGATTAAAAACCATAATTTCTGAGCCCCATATTGCATGATCAGTACCGTATCCGGTTCCGTCAAACGCTATACCAATAGCATCACCGGTTAAATTGTTTTCTGCATACACACCGGCTAAGTGTGCAAAATGATGTTGAACTTTAACTAATTTTAGTTTGTTATTCCCTGCATAGTTTTCAGCTAAACGCGTTGAAACATAATCAGGATGCAAATCGCACACAACAATTTCCGGTTTAAAATTAAACCATTTAATGTATTTATCTAACATTTCGAAGAAAAAATTTATATTAGTCTCATTAATTAGATCCCCAATATAAGGACTTAAATAAACCTTGTTATCGAAACCTATGGCAAAATAGTTTTTTAGATCCGATCCAAACGCTAAAATTGGTTTTAATCGGATATTTTCTAAATATATCGGCTGAGGCACAAAACCCCGAGAATATCGAATAATTATGGGATACGCCCACCGGACACGAGAGTTGCGCAACGAAGGCCAGAACAAAATTGAATCGTCGCAGCGCGACTCAATTGGGCGATCGTGATCCAAAATATAATCGACAACGTGCCCTAATTTTTTAACAACCTCGGTTTTTGTACTAACGATCGGCTCGCCTTTAGGATTTGCGCTTGTCATAACAAGAACCTCAGGAACCCAATTAAATGTTTCACGTGAAACATTATTCAATTTCGGTTTAAAAAACAACAGCTTATGTAATGGGGTATAAGGAAGCATAATTCCTAAGTATCCATTATTAGGTGCTACGTATTTGGATATTTCAGCTTTGTCTTTCTTTTGGAGAAGTACAATTGGTGCAAGGTGGGATTTTAGAAGTTTTTCTTCTTGTTTTGACACATACGCTAACTTTCGAACAGTTTTTAGGTCTTTTACCATAATTGCGAAAGGTTTGGTGGGGCGGTTTTTTCTTTTTCTTAAGAGCATGACTACGTGGTCGTTTTGGGCATCACATGCAATTTGAAAACCTCCGATGCTTTTAATAGCAATAATTTTTCCGGATTTTAGCAGTTTTTGGACTTTTTTTATGATAATCAGGTTGTTGCTTTTTAAAAGAATCTCGCCTTTATTATTGCATAGATAAAGTTTTGGACCGCATACCGGACAAGCATTGGGTTGCGCATGAAACCGGCGGTTTTTGGGATCCTTGTATTCTTTGCTGCAGCTTTCGCACA
The DNA here is from genome assembly GCA_025061975.1 of Caldifarciminota bacterium. GTDB lineage: Bacteria > Hydrothermota > Tepidihabitantia > Tepidihabitantales > CAIPLT01 > JANXBB01. Next base: position 1,871 of record JANXBB010000027.1, read on the forward strand.
TTAAAAACTTGTCCATTGTTGTATTGGGACGATCATAAGGAAGTTTTTTGATGATTGAATATCTTGGACCGCACTGAGTGCAATTAGTAAACGGATAAAAATAGCGGCGATTAGTTTTTGTTGTAAAATCTCTAATACAGGCTTTGCATACAGCAAGATCAGGCATTATTTCAGCGGTTTCGCTTTTACCGTCAAAATCTGTGCTTTTTTCAATAACAAACTCCTCGTAAGGAGGTTTTTTGATTGTTTTTATTGAGATATTAGTTATTTTAGCAAGTGGTGGGGGTGATTTTTTAAGGATTTTAATGAGCTCTTTTGTTTTATCTCCTTGACATTCAATAACAACTCCTGACTTAGTGTTCTTAACATATCCTTTTAATCGGAGTTTTTTAGCAACTCTAAAAATAAAAGGTCGGAATCCGATACCTTGAACCCGACCTTTAATAGTAATAACTTGTGTCGGTTTCTTTAGCACCTAAACTATGTTTTAAGCGGTTTTTTTTCAGCGGCCGGAAAGAGCACATTATTTAAAATTAACCGATAACCCGGAGAATTTTTGTGAAGTTCTAAATTAGTTGGTGGATCACCTATTCGGTGTGCATAATCTTCGGGATCGTGCCCGCCTAAAAAAGTAAACGTGCCTTTGCCGTATTTACCGTGAATATACTTAACTTCTTCAGTATTAGCAATTTCGCCTAGTATTATTACGTTTTTTTTGATTTTGTCGCGCCGAAAACCGCAGTTTTGGCCTAAAAATTCCTTTATTAATGCTACATGATTTTGAACAAGCATTGTGGGAACCGGATCAAACTTAGCAGAAAAATCAAACAGTGAAAAATAAACATCCGGACCGCGTGCCGTAGCTTCAAGATATGTGTCAATATCAGAGTGCTCATAAACATATGGATCAGTAACTGGTGTAAAATTTTCGAACGCT
>JANXBB010000256.1 GCA_025061975.1 Caldifarciminota bacterium
GTTTTCCATAAATTATATCCTCCTATATTTATTTTATTATCCAAAAATCTAATCCAAAACTATAACTGGGAATTTCACCACCTTGGGAGATTGTTTTAAGCGGAACAAGAATTCTTGCGCGCATTGTAAGTTCTTTGTTTAATTTATATATTCCTCCGAGTTGAAAATTATGACGATTACGATTTGAATTAGGTATCAGTTGATTATTTGTAAGATTTTTATTGGAATTTTGGATATAACCCAGGAAAGCTAAATAAGGAGTAAATTTTGGAGTAATTTTATAATCAATTTTTGTAAAATATTCAAACATATTACCGATTTTTATGCTATTAGTTTTTCCGTTATAAAAATAACCAAAACGAAAATCAGTTGTAAAGCCTTTATATTCTTTAATAAATAAATACCAACCAATAGCGGCATCAAAAGTATGGTCATCTATTTGAGGATTGGCATTCCTTGAGGAAATTGGAACCACAACAGCACCGGCTATTGTAGCTGCAATTAATTTTTTATTTATTAAGTTATAACGTGTTTTTAACATTAAATCTCCGAACCCAAATGTACTGCTGATTGATTTTTTCTTATATGCAATCGGAACTGCAATTTTGACTTCGAGCTTGTTTAATATTCCATACCCAAGCATAAACTCCGGACTTAGTGTTAAAGTTCTTTGATCATCCGGAAGCACTTGCCAACGGTTACTAGTAGCATCAAAACGACAACAAGTTTTAGTATGAGAAAAATTTGCTTGAAAAAGAAAATTTTTAAAGTTTAAAACGTTCGCACTATGCCAAACTAAAGGCGTAGCGAAAATAATTCCGATAAACATTTTTAAAACAATTATACTACTGATAATTTTTCTCATTGTTTACCACAATTTTTACTTGTTTGTGCATAAACGCGCATAATTTTTTGTTTCGTCGTATCACCCAATGACTGAATTTTTAAAGCAACAATTTCTGTTCCAAGATTTTGATTAGTGTATACCGTGATACTTATTGTACTGTCAGATTCCATTACGTTTAGAGTATCGTAAAAAACTCCTCCAGGTTGGGTACAACTACCCCGTACACAAAAAACAACATCCCATCCCAAAACACTATCTAGAATTTGACTTGTAATTTTATAAACATCACGTTGAAAACCAGTATTAGTGAGTAAAAAATTAAATGTTACATGAGAATTGGGGGCAACGGTTCGAAAAGTATCTGATATACAAGACAATGTAAAGCTATAATTATTAGCATTAATTAACCGGACTTGAGTTGATTGGAGTACTTCTTTGGTTGTAAAATCTTGAACAAAAACAACGAGTCGAAGATTTGAAAGTATCCAATTGGTTCGGAGAGGAAATTTAATCTCATACCTTGCTGTCTCCCCTATTTGAGGACTATATGGGATTCCGTTTTCATCAGGTAGCATTGCACGCATTACGTTGTTGAATGTACTTTCAGTTGCTCCGGAAAGGAAAAAATGCACCCGGTCTTCTACTAGTACGGACAATACACGTAGATTGTTAGAATTTATAATTGCTGTTGGGATTAATCGGATTTTTATTACAGCACTATCATTATTAACTTGAGGGTCTAAAATTATTTTTAATGGTGCGGGTCGATTTCGAGCATTTT
>JANXBB010000137.1 GCA_025061975.1 Caldifarciminota bacterium
GTTAGCGCAAGAGCACAATAATAAACAAAGTATCAATAATAAACAAAGTGCAATATTAAACAAAGAAAAAGAAAAATTAATAATAAAAAGAAAAAGAAATCTTAACGCTAAAGCGTTTTTGGAGAATAGAAAGATAAAAAATTCCTTGACAGAACTGTTTTTATGGACTACACTTTTTTGTAAACTTGGTGTAGAGGATTTGTTTGGGAAAGGATTAGAAAAAGATTCTGGTAATTTATTGGAGGAACTATGAAAATAAATAATTTTCGCCGTAGCTTAATAATCGGTTTAATACTAACTGTTAGTGTAGTTTTTGCTATGCCTCCGCGGCCTGGTTTAGAATTACCACCTACTGATTACGAGGAGATGTTAAGGTTAGGGATAAACGTTATTAAAGATCCAATAAGAGATGTGGGTAAAAAGGGCATTTATAATAAACCCGGAGATGTTGTGCCGTTAGTTACTGGTACTAAACAATTTCCTGTAGTGCTCATAAAATTTGCCGATTTTATTAATCAATATTCAGTGCAAAACTTTCAAGCAATGCTTTTTTCTGATACCTGGAATTCAGGTTCAGCAAAAAAATATTATCAAGATGTTTCCTACGGAATGTTTACATTAAACGGGCAGGTTTTTGGTTGGTACACCTCAGATTACAATAAAGCTTATTATAGTTCTTTTTCCAATGCTGCAAGGTTAGCCAAAGAAGCAGCACAAAAATCGGATGCGGTTGTCAATTATGCGCTTTATGATAATGATGGCGATGGATATGTTGATTGCTTTACTTGTGTTCATGCCGGATACGGCCGTGAAGAAACCGGGAGCTCAGATGACATTCATTCTCATGCTTGGAGTTTTTCTGGTGCCGGAATCGGTGTATATACAACAAACGATCCGGATCCTAATCGGCCCGGCCAATATATTAAAATTGACCAGTATGTTATGTGTCCTGAACGGAGTAATTACACTAATTATGGTACGATGGTTACAATTGGTGTTTTCTG
>JANXBB010000157.1 GCA_025061975.1 Caldifarciminota bacterium
GTTTGGCAGCAAGACCGGCAGCAACGGAAACTGGTATTGTCCGACCATCAAAATCTTTATCTGTATACCAACTGCGGTATCCTAAAGAACTTGAGACAATCTGCGCACCTTCTTTTTCAGCCCATTCTAGACCACAAATCCAGAGGTCTTCTTCAATTATTGTTTCGTAGGTGTAAGCGCTAATTGCTTTATGGAGTTCGGTTTTCGCAACTATCAAATCTACTGCTGGAGCAACACCAATAAATGTTTTCGGCAGATAACCAGCGATAATTGAAGCCATATGAGTGCCGTGATTAGGTTGTTCGGAGAAGTCTTCGTTTTCTTCATAGTCGGTATTGTGATCACCGCGACGTACAAAGATTAATGTTGGGCCGGATGATGTTAGTAAAATTCGTGGCGCATAACAAAAGTCTTGAGCATAAAGTTGCGCTTCGCTAATTGTGTTATTATAAACACTTAATAAATAAATATCGTTCTGATACTCATAGACAATTTTTACTGTATCGTTAACTACTACAGCATCGTAATCACCTAAAGATAGCGCATTTTCAATTATCTTTATCGGATCTTGCCAACTGCTTGCAGCATTGTTAGATATTCTAAGGACAAGTTCGGTTTTGCCTGAAGGTAAATATTTTTTATAAAGAAGATAAATTTTTTCGTTACTTGTAAATGCTTTGGTGATCCCTACTTGACTATCAATTACAACTGGGGAAGTGAAGTTTATTCCATTGGTTGAAGTAAATTGATATAATCTTTGCGAACGTAGCCCACGAACAAAAAGCTCAATTTGGTTTAAACTATCAATAACAATTAACGGATTAGCAATCGCTTCATTGAAGATTGAAACTTGCTGCGGAGAATAAAATGATGGAGTAAGGTTTGTGATATCTGCTTTACGGAAATATAAAATTGAGTCATTTAACACATAACTAAAAAATAACCAGTTATTTTTTACGCAAAGTTCCGGTTCTTTGCCATAACCAAATTGAATATAAGGTTGGGGTGTAGTATTAATTAAATAACTAAAATAAAGATTATTAATTGGCACATTAGGAGCTTGGGGAATCAGTTCTTGCCAGAAGTAATATACTAAAGAATCTTTTGCTGCCACTGCAACCTTGGGAATTGAGATATTGTAAGTTGGTGCTAAATAAAGTATCCGTGGTGTTGACCAGGATTCGCCTAAATTATCGCTATAGCTCATTAAAAGTCGTGCTGGTCGTGGTTGAGTAGGAGTGAAGCTATCAGCGGAAAAGAAAACAAACAGGCGGTTTGGGGTCGTTTTTAGAAATCGTAAAGACTGAAGCATTTTTATATTAGAAAGTTGAAGGATTGGTTGGAGATTTTCATAGGGGCGTTTAATAAAAATATCGTCGCCGCTTAAAAAGTCGTGTTCTTTGTAAATTCGTAATGAGCGTAAAGCATTATGTCTTCTTTTAAGACCGGTATCAAGCAGTGCTAATTTAATTCCGGAACCGGTATAACCTTTAGTGAAAACTTGTGGGACCCCGAGCATATAATTTTGGTCATAGCTTAGATTATAAAGCTCGCGATAATAAGAAGTATCAGCAGTTTGTGCTTTAAGCTCTAGTGGTGATAACTCATCAGAGATAATTTTCTCGGTTGCTACGGGCTTTATATCATAAATAAACGGCAAATTTACTATCGCGCCTAAAAGTTCTTGGGGAATATAAAAACTTGCGGCATTAAGCCAATTAGATATTACCCGTAATTTAGCACCACGCGCAATAAGTTCTTCAATGTATGGGGTATAAACTGGCAAATCGTCATAATCGTAAACTTTGCCTAAAGAACTGAGGCGGCGTTTTTTTGCCGCGCTACTTATTTTAGGTTCGTAATCTTTTAAGATCTGATAATATTCCGCTTCGGTGCGGAATCCTTTGTCAGTAAAATACACCCAAACTATATCACGATCAATCTTTGTAATGTCAACCGGTTCTGGTGCCCGATAAAACTGGATAGTAAAAATTAAGATACTTAATAATCCACTCATAGATAAAGCGGGGAAAGCTGGCTAAAGAAGTTTTTAATTGCAAAGATAATAAAGAAAAATCCTAATGTAAGCAAAATGTTTATTGCACCGAGAATTATACAGATGCGTGCGATTTTTCGGGTTGGTGCAACAAGACTTGTGTTATACAAAATTACGCCGTAAATAATTCCAAACAATGGATAGAGGAGTGAGAAGATATATAAAGCAACAATGTTAGTAACATATAAGATATCAATTAAACTCTCCACGCGCTCCTTTTGAGCTGAAGAGAGGTTTTCTAAATTAGTAATAATCTCGTTCATGCTTTACTCCTTTCAATAAATAAAAATACCCCCGGTAGGACTTGAACCTACAACCCGCGGATTAAGAATCCGCTGCTCTGCCAAATTGAGCTACGAGGGCACAATTTTTAGTCATTAATAGAATGCGCGCCCGGCGTGACTCGAACACGCAACCTACGGGTTCGAAGCCCGGCGCTCTATCCATTTGAGCTACGGGCGCCTAAGGTGAGTGAGGGGACTCGAACCCCCAACATCCTGAGCCACAGTCAGGTGCTCTCGCCAGTTGAGCTACACTCACCAGATTACAAAACGCGCCTAGAGGGATTCGAACCCCCGACCGTCGGATTAGAAATCCGATGCTCTATCCAACTGAGCTACAGGCGCGTCATATTTTTAATCGGGGAGACTGGATTTGAACCAGCGACCCCCACGTCCCAAGCGTGGTGCGCTAAACCGGACTGCGCTACTCCCCGATAAATTTTTTATATATTTATAATAACCACAGGTTTTTTATCTGTCAAGATAATTTTGCACGCTTGACAGATAAATTAAATATGCTATGATAAACTGATGCGCGTGGTTAGATTACTAATAGCACTCCTACCGACAATACTTTATGCGCAACTTTTCTGGATTTGTGCAACCCAACAAGCCGGTTGGTCAGCACGTCAGAAGTTTGCCTCCGCAGTTTTCCAAAACAAACTTTGGGTTTTAGGTGGTCAAGAGGTAACAAGAAAGAACGATGTTTGGTATTCAGAAGACGGTATTAATTGGATTTGCGCAACTTCTCAAGCGCCGTGGACTGCTCGTCGAGGACATGCAGTTTGCGTATTTCAAAATAAACTTTGGGTTCTTGGCGGTTATGATGGGATACGACGTAATGATGTTTGGTTTTCGGAAGACGGAGTTAATTGGACAATGGTGCCATTCACTATACCTTGGATCGAACGTGAATACCATACCGCAGTAGTTTTTAATAATAAACTTTGGATCCTAGGCGGTTATACCGGAACTTTTAGTAATGATGTTTGGTATTCAGAAGATGGTATTAATTGGATTTGCGCAACTTC
>JANXBB010000160.1 GCA_025061975.1 Caldifarciminota bacterium
TATCATTAAAACTTTTAGCAAAGTAACAACACTCGGCCTTCTAACAGCATTTATAAGAAATTTAGCGCTACTTGCGTTTTTTGTTCTTATTACTTGGATCTTGATTTCAACAGTAAGATATTTTCCCCAATTTACTTTACGGGATTTAATTATAATTCCTCTTGTAATCAGTGCTTCTAATCTTCTAAGGATTATTTTTTTAGAAAAAAAATATCTCTTTACTATTTTAGGAATATTTACCGGGATTGCGTTATGGGTGTTATCGATTCTTTAAAAGGAATGTTTGCTTTATTGCTATTACAAGCAGGTTGGTGCTATCAAAAGAAACAAGCATTAGGATTTATCTATGCTCTTTCAGTGTTTTATAAATATCAACAAACGAATTTCTTTCAAAAAGTAAAAGTCATCTATGATAGTTCGTTTAATACTAATCCATATTGCAGTGGTGTATTGTTAGGAATAACTGTTAGTTCCCCTAAAATTTCAGAAAATTATTTTATAGGACTTCAACATCTTTACGGTTCTCTGGGCGACGAGTTTTTCTGGCGTACCCTTCGTCCAATATTACTGATGTTAGCATCAATTTTCCCCTTTTGTAAGTATTTAATAACCAATGAAATTAATTTGTCTTATTTCTATATTATATCTCCTGCTATTTTTCTTATTCCATTTGTTACGATAACTCAATATACAAGGTATTATTGGTTTTTTAAAGCGACTAGAGTTGGAAATAAAGCTGCAATTTCATTGGCTAATTTTTTGCGCAAGCCATTGCCTTTATTATATCAAATTAAAGCTTTCATTAGCGGAATATTATTAATATTAATTTTATGTATTTTACTTTTTGGTTTTTCTCTAAGTATTGTTTCACTTAAAAATATTTTAGGGCTTCTATTTATCATAACAGCTCTTTTGTTTTCGCTATTGCGGATTTTTAACAAATATGAAATGTCGTCTTATATTTTGATAATAGGACTCTTGATTTTTTTAATAATTAAGTTATTATGATACAAGAAAAAATTATAATTAAAAACGAAGTCGGCTTACATGCACGACCGGCAGCGCAGTTTGTGAAAATTGCCGAAAAATATCAATCGAAAGTAAGACTTTGTAAAAATGGTGTATGGGTGAACGGAAAAAGCGTACTCGGTATTTTGACCTTAGCAGCTGAACACGGAAGCGAAGTTATTTTGGAAGTCTCAGGACCTGATGAACTTGAGGCTTTTAATGAGTTAAAAAAAATACTAGAAGCAGAATAGCATGAAACGAGAAATATTGTTACACGGCATCGGAGTTTCTCCAGGTATCGCTATCGGAGAAATTTTTATTTATCAGCGGTTTTTGCCAACATATAAAGAGCGCGAATTGACAGAAGAACAAATTCCATTAGAAATTGCTCGGTTTAATAATGCGATTAAAGAAACTGAAGCTGAATTAAAGTTGCTAAAGGAAGAAATTCGTCGCGAAATGGGAAGTGATTTAGCCGAACTTATCTCGGTTCAACTATCTTTACTATATGATCCAGATTTATACGAAGCAACGGTAAAATATATCGAAACTAAACGCCGCAATGCTGAATATGCATTTTCCGAAGTGTTAAAAAAATATCTTGTACCACTCAATGAAGCAAAAACTTTATATTTCAAAGAACGAATCGCTGATATAATGGATGTCTCAAGCCGAGTATTAAGGAATATTTTAGGCATCGAATTACCATCAATATACGAAATATCTCCAGGTTCAATAATTGTTGCTCACGAACTACTTCCATCCGAAGCTGCATTACTCGATAAGGAAAGAGTCGCAGGGGTAGCTACAGAAGTTGGGGGCAAAACATCGCATACTGCAATTATGGCACGAGCTAAGGAAGTTCCAGCAGTTATTGGAATTGAGGGTCTTATTAAAAAAATAACAAACATTGTACCTAAATCATCAAAAACTTCCCTTAAGGCGGTTGTTGATGGTCAAAGAGGAATTTTGATATTGTCGCCT
>JANXBB010000209.1 GCA_025061975.1 Caldifarciminota bacterium
TGAAGTATCCACCGAATATGATTCCAATTACTCTTTTTTGTTCCAGTCGGGTTGATCCCCAGTTTATTCTTTGGGCGTTTAAAAATGGTGCTGATGGAGTTTTTGTTGGAGGTTGTCATCCCAACGATTGCCATTATCAAAATGGTAATTACAAAACTATGAAACGGATTCCCATCCTTAAAAAACTCCTTAAGGATTTAGGCATTGAAGAAGAACGTCTAAGATTAGAATGGATCTCGGCAGCTGAAGCTGAAAAATTTCGCAAAGTGATAACGGAATTTACTGATACTATCCGGAAATTGGGCCCATTGCAAATCTCCACCGATGAGTAAGAAAGTTCCACGAATCTTAATTACCAATGATGATGGAATTGGTGTTCGGGCATTAGAGATAATTGAGCGTGCAGTCGCCTCGTTAGGCGAAGTTTTTGTTGTGGCTCCTCAAGAAAATCAATCAGCAGCGAGTCATTCGTTTACCTTAAGAAAACCAATTAAGATTTGCGAAGTCAAAACTAATTGGTATGCAGTTGATGGTACTCCAACCGATTGTGTACTTATTGCTTATCATGCATTACTTAATAAAAATATCGATCTTGTACTTTCAGGAATTAATAATAGCCCCAATATGGGCGACGATGTTTTGTATTCTGGGACAGTAGCAGCAGCAATTGAAGGGACAATTTTAGGAATCCCTTCAATTGCTTTTTCTTATCTAAAAGATGGTAAAAATGTTAAAATTGCGCAGAAATTAGTTTATTATCTGACAGAAAATATTTTACATTACGGTCTTCCACCAAAAACCTTGCTTAATGTTAATATTCCAGCACAAAAAATTAGAGGAATCAAAATTACCAAGATGGGTAAAAGAATCTATCAAGACATGGCAATTCGCAACGATAATCCACAGGGTGAAATTTCTTATATTATTGATGGTAAATTAAGTTACAAACCCGAGTCCGGTACTGATTTTGAAGCCGTAGCTAATGGCTATATCTCAATTACGCCACTCCATCTTGATATGACTAATTATCAAGAGATCTCAAGATTTCAAAAAAGATTCAGTTCACTTGAAAAACTTTTATTAGAATAGCTGAAGTGATCGTATCCCTTAGGTGTAAGAGGTTGCTCTTTGTTGTTTTTTATTAAATATACTCCCCGACCTCGTTCTGCTTTTCCAATACAGGTTAATTTAACATTCCCAATAGTTTTCGGAAGATTATCATTAGGACTACTAAAAAGCAGTTCGTAATCTTCACCACTATTTAGTGCTAAATTAAAAATTAAGTCTTTATTACTTTGAGCTAACAACTTTTGCAACTTAAAAGTTTCAGGATGGATTGGTAACTTCTCATAAAAGATTTTTAACTTTACTTGACTTTCAGTGGCTAAATGATAACAGTCGGTTGATAGACCATCAGAGGTATCAATAAGACCACGAATGAATTTTTTTAACTTTAAAGCTTCATAAATTCTTGGGATTGGTGTTAAGTGGCGTTTTATTGCGACCATAAACTCTTTTTGAGGCAGCTGGAATTTTAGCGCAAGTCGGCCGGTTTCAGAAATTCCGCAATATCCGGTAAGATATAAGTAATCACCGGCTTTTACCTGGGAGCGAAGTTTTGGATGTTTAGCTTTACCGATTGCGGTTAAAATTAATCCAAGTTTTGGATAATTCACAAGGTCGCCACCGGCAATTTGAGTTCGAAACATTTTAGCGATTGTCTTAATGCCAGCATAAAGGTCAATTAAATATTTCTCCTTTAAATCTTTTGGAAGTAGCGCCGAAATAAAAATTGCAATGGGTTCTGCAGCCATTGCAGCAATATCGGATAATGTAGCGCAAACTGCTCGTTTGCCAATATTGCGGTAGCTAAAATAATCTTTAACAAAATGAATATCTTCAAGATAAGCATCGGTGGTTACAACTATACCATTATTAAATACGCTACAATCATCGCCAATACCAACTTTTATTTGAGGATTAAAAGTAGTGAGCGACAATTTTCGGATTAGCTTAATAAGCTTAAGTTCGCCTAATTCTTTAAGGTGCATGAAAAAATCTTACCTTAAAAATATTGGCTAATCAAGAATTCTTGTAGTTGACTTGGATTGTATTTAAATTAAAATATTAATAATGAGAAATTGGTTAGGAATATTAGCAATGTTTATTGTAATTGGGCGTTGTGATTTTCCGTTACGTAACGAGGATCGGGTATTTAACACGATCAAAAATGCTGCTTCGGCGGTTGAGAAAGAAAATTTAACAAAAATTTCGCAACTTATTACTAAAAATTACTACGATAGTTGGGGACATAACTACAAGGAACTTT
>JANXBB010000213.1 GCA_025061975.1 Caldifarciminota bacterium
ATTGCACCTTCAACTGCTGATGCAACTAAAAACGGTTCAACTCCCATGTCAATTAAACGAGTAATTGTTCCCGGGGCATCATTAGCATGGAGTGAAGTAAATACTAATTGGCCGGTTAACGCTGCCCGAATAGCAACTTGAGCAGTTTCACCATCACGAACCTCACCGATCATAATTACATCCGGATCTTGACGCAAAATATGTCTGAGCCCTACCAAATAAGTATAGCCAGCTCGCAAGTTTACTTGCGATTGCGAAATATTTTCAATGTCATATTCCACTGGGTCTTCAATTGTAATAATTGACTTTTCAGAACTACGAATCTCTTGTAAAATCGCATAGAGTGTGGTTGTTTTTCCGCTGCCTGTGGGACCGGAAATAATTATTACTCCATGAGGTTTAGCGATCATCGATTTGGTAATTTCTAAGTCACGCTTAGAAAATCCCAATTCTGATAAAGAAAGTAATCTAACGCGGTCTAAAATTCGCATGACAACTGTTTCACCATAAGTCGTAGGAAACGTAGAAACCCGAAAATCAATTTCCCGCCCATCAATAATTGCTCCATATCGACCATCTTGGGGAAGACGTTTTTCAGCTATGTTCATTCGAGACATAATCTTAATTCGCGAAATTATTCCGAGTTGCAATGCTTTTTTAGGCGATGCTACCCGATGTAAAACCCCATCGATTCGGAAACGAATATTTAGACCATCCCGAGTCGGCTCGATATGAATATCTGAGGCACGTTCTCTAACTGCTTTCATTAACAACTGGTTTACATATCGAACAACTGGAGCTTCCGACGCTAATTCTTCAAGAACTCGGGGCGAAGTATCTAATTCAGCACTTGTCTCCGGCCCGACATCCGGTTCAATCGTAGTAATTTCAGGCTCTTCGGGCGTAATCTCTTCCTCAGTCCCTGAGGCTCGGCTACCAAAATACTGGTTGATTACTTGCAGCAAATCAGTCTCGCGACAGACCATTGTTTCTACTTCTAAACCTGTTTGTCGACGTAGTTCATCAATTGTCACAATATCGTGAGGATCAACCATAGCTACTGCTAAAGTATTACCTGCTCGAAAAAGCGGACATACACGATGACTACGTAGAAATTCTTCAGGAAAAATACTTAAAAGTTCCGGATCAAGTCTGAATTGAGTAAGATCAACAAAAGGGACCCCAAATTGTTTTTCGTAAGTTATTTCGATATTGTTGTTCTGTTCTTTCTCTGCCATAATTAATTGGCTGTTATAATTTATATTACATAAAATTTTATATATTTGTCAAGAAAAATTTTATATATATAACGCTGCCTTGTTAGCAGACTGGGAATAACTAATACGTCACAAGATTTTTATAATAAAAAAGTAGAAAACAAACTTTTCATTGATTTAACCAAATTACACTTACAACATCTCTTAACTTTAAATAAATGAAATTCACTAAAATCGGTTACTGAAGTGGTAGGTTATATCCCAAACGAACAAGTTCGCGTTTTGCTAAATCTTTTAACTTTTGATTTTCAGTGGTAAAATAAATCGATAGCCAAACTTCAATCGCTAATTCAGTAGCACCGCCTCGTGCGAAAGAAAACGCTGCCCATCTTTTAGTTATAGCCCAAGTCTCTGGGAGATTGGAAGCAATCTCAAAATAATAGCCTGCAGAAAGATAATCCCGGGTCAACAT
>JANXBB010000264.1 GCA_025061975.1 Caldifarciminota bacterium
TTCGGTTTTTGATGCACGATTTGTGTTAACTAACAAAAGTATAATGTTTAATTACTCTTTAGAAAATTGTAGCAGAGTATCGCTATTAATTTATAACCTTCAAGGTAATTTAATAGCTCCAGTAATAAGTTCTATAAAACAAAGTCGCGGCGATTACAAAGTTACATGGCAAATAGATAATAAGATATCAACGGGAGTTTATTTTGCTATATTAAAAATAGATACCCCCAATAAAAGCACAACTTATAAGAAAAAATTAATTCTTTGGAGATAGAAAGGGATACTTATGGTAAACAAAAAATGTTTATTCTTGTTAGTCACAATGTTATTTTTGACTAACGCTTCTGGTTATATTTACCGCGGTGCCGCTATGGCTCGAGGTACATTAAAAGGGTGGATTGTAACAAGTGATACTTGTCATGTTTTTTACACTCCGAATTGCGGCCTTACTTGGTATGACCGTAGTTTCTTAGCCCCACGATTTTTCTTAGACATTTATGCGCTTAATGAAAATAAACTTTGGATTGGGGCTTATGAAGGCACAATTTATTACTCTAATAACGGCGGCGAACGATGGTATCGTCAAGCTGCCGGCTTATCTAAATGGTCCGCACGAATATTTTTCTTAAATGAAACCTTAGGTTGGGCTGCATGTGGTGAAGCTATTGTAGGTAAGACAACTTGTGGAAATGAAACCACTTACAATTTTTTTAACTGGGAACAAATCTCATTACCTAATCCTCCTTATTCGGCAGATTCCTGTGATATATATGGAATCCATTTTATCGACGAAAATCGCGGTTGGTTTTGTGCCGGTCGATATCCTGAGTACGATCCGGTCGCAGGCGAAACGTTATATATTAAAGGCCAAGGGTATATAGCAAAAACTGTTGACGGAGGTGGCAATCCGAACACTTGGCAACTTTTGCGCCGTGATACTATATATGATTTCTTCGATATTAAGTTTCTTGATTCATTAAATGGATTTGTGGTCGGGGGAAACGATCGCACAAACCAAGCGGTAATATTACGAACCCAAAACGGGGGACTTACTTGGCAAGAAGTACCAATTCCTAGTCAAGCAAAATACCTAAGAGCTTTAGATTTTGTAACCAATCGCCATGGATGGGCAGTAGGAAGAAACGGCACAATTCTTCGTACAAGAAACGGCGGTAACACTTGGGAAATTCAGCAAAGCGGGGTGGATACAACATTATTTGATGTATCGTTTGCTGATACTCTTCGCGGATTAATCGCTGGCAACGGTTGCGTGTTATATACTAACAATGGTGGAGCCACCTGGCACATTGCTCTTACGGGAATAAAAGAAGCTGATTTGTATAGCCAAGTATCTAAATTTGATCTTAAACTTTATCCTAATCCGTTTACTCATAAAATCTGTTTCGCTATTAGTAGCCACGACAAGCAAATATCAGGAAAAATCAATCTCTATGATATTGCAGGAAATTTAGTAATACAATTGCCCATTATCAAAAATTTGGTAACTTGGGACGGGACAGATAAGTTAAATAATAAGGTTGCGCCGGGAATCTACTTTGCTCGACTAGTAACCAAAGATGGCATTATTACTAAGCGGATTATTTATACACGATAAGGAGATTTGGAACTATGAAAAAATTACTTCT
>JANXBB010000036.1 GCA_025061975.1 Caldifarciminota bacterium
TGCATCTTCGCCGGTAAAACTTGGTGGTTATTATACCTCAAGCTATGTTGAAAATGTTTTTGTGATCGGAACATATGCCTATTTAGCAAATGGCAATCTGGGCTTAAGTATTATTAATGTCTCAAATCCTGCAACCCCAATTCAGGTCGGATATTGTTTGACAATGGGCTATGCGTATGATGTGTTTGTAGCAGGTTCTTTTGCATATGTTACAGCGGGTGATTATGGACTTAGAGTTATTAATATTGCAAATCCTGCGAATCCGTTTGAAGTGGGCTATTATAACACCCCAGGTTCTGCATGTGGTGTTTATGTGTTAGGAACCTATGCTTATGTAGCAGATTACACCGCGGGACTTAGAATTATTGATATCTCAAATTCTGCTGCGCCAACCGAAGTTGGATATTATGATACTCCGGGCTACGCATATGATGTGTATGTTTCAAGTTCTCATGCTTATATTGCTGATGACCAAAGTGGTTTAAGAATTGTTAATGTTTATAATCCCTCAAGTCCTTTTGAGGTTGGTTATTATAATACCCCAGGCTGGGCAATGAATGTTTATTTGGTAGGAACTAGGGCTTATGTTGCTGATGGAATCTGCGGTTTACGGATCATAAGTGTTTTAAATCCAGTTTTACCAGTTGAGGTGGGTTATTATAATACTCCGAGCTGGACAACAGATATTTATGTAGTAAGCCCTTATGCATATATTGCAAATTCGGATGCCGGTTTAAGAATTATCAATGTTTCAAATCCTTTAGCACCTTATGAAGTTGGCTATTATGATACACCCCATGTAGCATACGGTGTTTTTGTTTCCGGTGCTTATGCGTATGTGGCAGATGGTTATACCGGTTTAAGAATCATTAATATTGCAGATCCTCTAGCACCTTACGAAGTTGGTTATTATGATACACCAGGAATAGCCTTGAGTGTTTATGTTTCAGGAGCATATGCTTATGTCGCAGATTATTGGGATGGTTTACGGATCATTAATGTTTCAAATCCTTTAGCACCTTATGAAGTTGGTCATTATGATACACCGGGATATACTTTTGATGTATATGTTGTAGGATCTTATGCTTATCTTGCCGATTATGATTGCGGTCTTAGAATTATTGATATTTCCGATCCTACATCACCTTATGAAGTTGGTTTTTGTTTGACATATGATCCTCCGGTTACGGATGTTTATGTTGTTGGTTTATATGCTTATGTAATTAATGCATATGGGCTTTCAATAGTTAATGTGTCAAATCCTACTATGCCCACGCAAGTTAGCTATTATCCGACCGGTCAAGGATATGATGTTTATGTTTCAGGAGCATATGCTTATGTTGCAGATTATTGGTACGGTTTACGGATCGTTAATATTTCAAATCCTTTAGTACCTTATGAAGCTGGTTATTATGACACACCGGGATATGCTAGCGCAGTATATGTTTTAGGCCGCTATGCATATGTTGCTGATGACGAAGCTGGGTTTCAGATTTATTATGGGCCAACTATAGGAGTTGAAGAATCCGGTTTGGCTCTTGATATTAAATACGAGCCTTTGAAGATTTATCCGAATCCGGCAAAGGAGTTTTTTATAATAGAATTTTTGAATTTTACCCCAAGGCCTAAAAGCGACGATATTACTATAACGATATATGATGCTTTAGGCGAGGTAATAAAAAGATTTAAAAGAGATGTGAGAAATGAAAATTCGGTATCGGTTAGACTTGATGGCATAAAAAGAGGAATCTATTTTGTTAAAATTGGTGATGTTCTATTAAAAGAGAAACTTATTGTGATAAAGTAAACAAGTATATTCTATGCAATAGCTATTTTGTCAAAGAGCTGTTTGTTATTATAGATGCATCAAAAAGTAAAAATAGATAAATTTTTTTAACCTTAGGTTTATCTAAAGCTATCTCTTAGACAAAATTGCCCATTAAAATCTGAGGGGGTAATTGTAAGATATTCCATCTTAAAAAGACCGAGATATCTAAAAGTTGCTGTCAAACAAGGTTTTTGTTGTGCTTGCGGTTTATATCTTTTCTTAGCTATTTTATATGTTTGTCTAAAAGATCCCCAAGACGGTCTAGGGATTACCCAAGGGGATTTATTTCTCGATTTTTTTGTTTTTTTATATATAGATGCTGAAAAAGACGAAAACGGAGAAAAATTTTGATCTTAAATGGGAAATCTTGACATATCATCCTAAGAAATTATACTTTAAGGGAAGTGAACCGACGGTTGCGAGAAAACTTAGAAGGGTATTTGTATCTTCTACCAGCTTTGGTAATTCTTTTAGTTTTTCGTATTATTCCGATTTTATTTTCGGTCAGGATTAGTCTTTATGATTGGACTATGGCCGGGCCAAGAAAATTTTTAGGATTTAATAATTATCTCCAGGTGCTTTCCGATCCGATGTTTTGGCGCTCGC
The DNA here is from genome assembly GCA_025061975.1 of Caldifarciminota bacterium. Classification (GTDB taxonomy): domain Bacteria; phylum Hydrothermota; class Tepidihabitantia; order Tepidihabitantales; family CAIPLT01; genus JANXBB01. The sequence continues at coordinate 2,435 of JANXBB010000036.1, forward strand.
TTCTCAATACTTTCTGGTATGTAATTTTTACAGTGCCGGCAATGCTTTTTTTATCACTTTTTATTGCTGTGCTTTTAAATCAGAAAATTCGCGCTTTAGGATTTTACCGGACCCTTTATTATTTACCGGTTGTAACTTCAATTGTTGCAGTTTCTATTGTTTGGAAATGGCTTTATAATCCGGAACGCGGACTTCTTAACTATTTACTATCGTTATTTAATATCAGTCCGATAAGATGGCTTGAAGATCCCCGAGGAATTTTTACGATTCTTTTGTCGCCGCTTAAAATAAATTTACCGGATTGGCTTTCTGGTCCTTCAGTAGCATTGTGTGCGATTATTATTATGTCAATATGGAAAGGGCTCGGCTACAATATTGTAATCTTTCTTGCCGGACTTCAGAATATACCAGTGCAATATTATGAAGCAGCAAAAATTGACGGTGCCGGAAGTTTTAGACTCTTTCGTCATATTACCTGGCCTTTGCTTTCGCCGACGACTTTTTATATTTTAATTATGAGCACAATTGTATCATTTGAAGCTTTTGCGCAAGTTTGGATTATGACCGGACCTCCACCAGGTGGTCCTTTAGGCACAACAAAAGTTGTAATGTATTATTTCTATGAACAGTCTTTCGAACTTTGGCGATTAGGCTATGGAGCATCTATTGCCTTTATTGCTTTTCTTATAATCTTAATTCTTACAATTATTCAACGGCAAGTTTTAGAACGTCGGGTGCAATATGCTTAAAAGAAGGCTTAGCTATTTTTTGATCCATCTGATTTTAATTTTTTTA
>JANXBB010000039.1 GCA_025061975.1 Caldifarciminota bacterium
TGTTGCTAGTTACACAACAGCAAGAGGAAGTTTTAACTTGGGCCAGTTTGATATTGAGGAAGGATCGGAAAAAGTTTACGTAAACGGAGTACAACTTACTCGTGACGAATACGAAATTAATTATACTACCGGAGAGCTTCGTTTCAAAAATCCGTTGCCAGCCAATGCAGATGTCAAGGTTACTTACGAATATCGGCCACTTTTTTCGTTAGCACAAAAATCACTTTTAGGAACCAGAGGCGAATGGAAATTCAGCGATAACGGAAAAATTGGATCCAGTATTTTCTACCGAGACGAAATTACCGCTGATGTAACTCAAAAACCCAAGCTAGGTTCTGAAATGTTGAGGCGGATGATTACTGAGGCGGATTTTTCTTATACCTATAAACCGGAATTTTTCTCAAATTTTCTTAAGTCAATTCCCTATTTAAATAATAAAAGCGATGTGACTTTCACAATCTCCTCAGAAGCTGCAGCATCGCTTCCCAATTTTAGTCGTCAAAATTTAGTTTATATTGATGATTTTGAAGAAACTCAAATTAACCAGAGCGTTTTATTGCGTGGGTTAGTGTGGAAATGGGCTTCGGTACCTATTGGGCAAGATACTGCAAATTTTGCGCGAATTCCACTTTTCTGGTATAACCCGACAACTCTTATTCGCAAGGACTCAATATTTGGATCTGGCATCGGTGAAGAAGGGCGTGACTTAGAAGAATATTTAAGAATTATTTATATTCCAGATAATCAAAATTCTTGGGCCGGTATTATGAGCTGTCTTTCGCAATCGGGTTGGAATTTGAAAGACATCGAGAATTTAGAAATCATCTTTCGTCACCTTCCATATCGCACTGGACGACTTCATTTTACAGTTGCAACAGCGATTGATGAAGATGCGCCGCGTCGTAGTAAGGATGGTAGAATTGTTGGATATAACGGTAACCACGATACTGAAGATAAAAACGGTAACGCAATTTTGGATGAAGGTTTAGGAGAGGATTGCGGATTAGATGGAGTATCCGGTAGCGATCCTCAAGACATTTTTGGAGATGACGGGAATGACGATTACGATCCTTATCGAAATCCTATGGGTACCGAAAATAATCGGCAGCTTGATGATGAGGATTTAGATAAAAACGGGTTTTCGCGGTATAATGATTACTATGAGTATACAATTAGCCTTTCAGATAGTAATTATATTACAAATTTAAATGGTAATTGGCGTCTTTTAAGGATTCCGTTAATGGACTCAGTTTTTCAAGCTTCTTCCAATCGATTTGTGAAAACTGGAATTTTTAACTGGGAAAACGTTCGGATAGTAAGAATTTGGTTTTCAGGTTTTGATGGACCTGACACAATCGATCTTTATTCTGTAGCATTTGTCGGTTCTAAATGGCAAAAAGCCCGAGTATTTATTGCGGATAGTGCTGTTGCCGGTGCGATGCCACCGGATACTACTGAAAGGGTAACTATTGCGCTAATAAGTCAAAAAACAGATATTAACTATACACCACCTTTTGAATTACGAAAAGATGCGATGGGCCGATACGAGTATGAAGCCTCGTTATCATTCCGCTATGATAGTATAAAACCAGGCCATGGCGTAATAGCACAGAAGACCAATTTCCCTCGGGAAGATTACCGAGAATATTCGAAAATTAAAATATACGTTTATCAGTCGCCTAATGAAGTATTTCCACCAATATGGTTTTTCCGGTTTGGAAGCGACTCAATGAATTTTTACGAATATCGAGCACAAACTAATATCGGTAATAATATTCCGGGCCGAGTTGGATGGTGTGAATTTACAATCGATCTTGATAGTATAGTTTTTTATAAAACATTGAAATCAAGACGCGATACAATTATCGGCAATTATCGAATTTATGGCTCCCCGTCAATTAGTGATATTAGGTATCAAAGCTTAGGAATAATAAATCCTTACCCATTTATAATTTCAGGTTCGGTTTGGTTTAATGATATTAGACTAACTCAGTCTAATATTGAAGCTGGATATGGAGTTACTACTAACGTATCGTTTAATTTGGGTGATTTAGCTACTTTAGGATTTAATTATACCTATTCCGATCCGAATTTTAAACGATTTAGTGAAGGACGGGGCGTCAAAACTACTGGATTCGTTCATAATACCGGATTTAATATTCGTACCAATCTTGATAGATTTTTACCAGCAAAATTAGGGTTAAATATTCCATTATCATATCGCCGCACTGATGCTCGAGGACTACCAAAATATTCTAATTTGCACTCTGATTACCGAATACCCAAGAGACTTGCTCAACAAGAAAAGCAACTTACACGAGACGAGCAAATTTCGTTTTCTGGAATATCAAAGCGTAAAAGCAGCAATAAAATTCTTAATTATACAATAGAAGCTTTAAATTACTCGTTTACTTACAGAAAAATGAATAATTACAATTATTCAGGGATTGACAGTACAACCTCAGTTGCACATACTTTTGACTATTCGATTAATCCTGATTTGACAATAACAGTAGGTGATAAAGAATTTTCAGTTCTTCCTAACCGAATAAATTTCGGTGTCGATTTTGGGCGAGCTCGAACTATTAGATATAATGCTCGGTATTACGATTCATTAGGAAGTCGGATACGAAAAGATAGTTTACTTCGGATTGACTCAACAGCTAATGCTAATCTTGATTTAGAGGTTTCGGCATCACCGCTAGAAAATTTAGATATAAATTATAATTTCTCATCAAATAGAGATCTTTCTGTAAATAAAGACAAATGGGAAAAATTTGCAATTTTTAAAGTTGGCCAAGAGAGTGATAACAATGAAAACTTCTCGGTTAGTTATGAATTAGAACTAGGCGATATTCTAAAACCCGAGATTCGTTATGAAGAAAGTTATGATGAAAATCGACCTAAGAGGCAAGGGGAATATAAATTAAGAAACTTTGTTAACAATCGAAGTTTAGATCTTTCCACAGATTTTTCACTTCCTGAACTATTAAGACTGATTTCTGGCGATAAATCCGCAAACAGTAAAGCAATTGCCGCACTTTCTAATATAATAGAAGACGTTAATCTTAGTTATTCTCAAGAATACGAAGCGCAATATCAGTCAGTGTCTTCACGCCCCCATTTTCTTTATCGGCTCGGCTTCACTAATAAATTTAGCTACGATACGATTTCGGCTCAACGACCTATTAGCAATCTAAATCGTAATCGAGATTTTCAAGCAAGCAGCGGCCTACGCTTTAAAGATCTATCATTAAGTATTCGTTATGGTCAAGAACAGGAACGACAATATTACCGATACGATATTAACGAAAATCGTTCTTTAACTTGGCCTGATATGAGTTTTACTATTAGTCGAATAGAACAATTTTTAAAAGGGCTCGCTACAAGTTCGGATATTAATTTTTCCTATAAATATCAGACCCGACTGAGTGGGATGATTTATGAAGATACCCTAAGGCTTGAAGGAAGAAGAGAGCAGAAGATTTTTGATTTAAACCCCCTCTTTGGTTGGCGAACAACATGGAAAGGAAGGCTTTCAACAAACCTTTCGACTAATTATTCTCGAAGTCAAGAAATTATGCGATTAACTCAGGGGAGTAATATTCTTGAAACTTATCAGAAGGGTGCTAATTTTTCATTAGGATATAGTTTTTCAGCTCCTGAGGGCATTCCCCTGCCGTTTTTAAGGCAGATAAAACTTTCTTCCAATGTTAATCTTAATCTAAATTTCCGATACAATGAAAATCAATCTTTTACTCAATATTACATGGGAAACAAAGTTACAACACGCAATGATCGTTCGTTAGGAACTGATTTTTCTGCATCATATCAAATTTCTAACGCTGTTCAAGCTGGAATTACTAGTAGTTATACCGAATATAGTGACCGCCAACGCGGGCGTTCTACTCAAACGGTGGATTTAAATTTCTGGGTGCAGTTTAATTTTTAATCTGAATTTAATGAATCGCAAAGAAAAACTTGCGTTAATACTTTTATCTTTAACATTGTGCGTAGGAATAATTATTAATTACATTAAAACCAAACGAATACAAGAAACTAATAAACTAGTTATTTCGTTAAAAGACAGCATCTCAGCAAAAGAAAATGACTCGTCCACTACAAACAATAATAGTGTAAAATCATCTCGGAATCTCCTTGTTAATATAAATACTGCTGACGCTAAAGAATTAGAAGTTCTGCCCGGAATTGGGCCGGTTATTGCTCAAAGAATTGTTGAGTATCGAGAACAGAACGGCTACTTTAAAGCCAAAGAAGAAATTCTGCGAATAAAAGGAATTGGTCCTAAGAAATATCAAGCAATAAAAGATAAAATAACTTTGTAAATAATTCAATTAAAGTATTGACAATTTTTCGCAAGTTTTTTATAATTATCACCAGAAAAATGCGAATAAAAATAACACTTCAACCTCATACTAAAGAGTTACTTCTTCCTGTACATCACAATCACATACTTCAAGCATGTATTTACCGTAATCTTTCTTTAAGTCTTGCATATAAGATTCACAATTTTGGATATGTTTATGAAAAACGTCAATTTCGGATGTTTAATTTTTCTCGGCTCATAGGAAAATTTACACACAAAGATAATAATATTTCGTTTTATGGTCCGATAACTTTGTGGATTTCTTCGCCTTTTACAGAAATTTTAGAATCATTCGCTGCTCATATAGCAAAAAAAGGCAAAATAAAAATTGGCGACAATTTTTGCGAAGTAGCAGGTATAGAAGTAATGTTTCTTGATAATTTCTCAGAATCAATTTTAATTAATACCCTTTCACCCATAACTGCATATAGTACCTTGTTAACAGCTGATGGCAAAAAAAAGACATATTATTATTCACCGTACGAAGAGGATTTTTCAAGAATTATCCATCAAAACCTGTTAAAAAAATATTATATAGTAAACAAAAAACATCTTTTAGACAAAATAGAGCGTTTTTCTATTGTTCCAATAAAAGTTTCCAAAAAAAACGAACATATTATTTATTATAAAAATACATTAATTAAAGCGTGGTCGGGTATTTATAAACTAGAAGCACCCAAGGAGTTGATTAAAATAGGATTCGATAGCGGCTTAGGGAGTAAAAACAGTCAAGGATTTGGAATGATTGCGATATATAATAAAGAAAATCTTTAATTAATAAAATATGAATTGCAAAGAGTTTTATAATACATATTTTAAAATACCTGCCCCATATCCTTATCAACAAGAAGTTTGGCAAGCTTTTTTAGATGGGAAATTCCCGATGTTTATAAAAGCACCTTCAGGAGCTGGAAAAACAGAATCAGTTGTAGCTCCGTTTCTCTATCAATTTATTGATTCAAAAATTTCCCTAGCTCCGCGACTAATTTATGTTTTACCAACGCGTGTCCTTATCAACACTATTGCTAAAAGGTTGGAATCTTACAGTAAAGAAATTAATTCTTCAATCTCAGTAAATATTCAACACGGTGATACCCGTAACGATCCGTTTTTCATAGGTGATATTGTTGTAACAACTCTTGATCAATTTTTCTATGGATTTTGCCGTGCTAGCCGACAGGTGGGGCATCATATTGATATGCCGGCCGGTGCAATTGCTTCTTCTATCGTAGTATTTGATGAAGCAAATATGTATCGTGACGAGCTTACATTTTCGATAATGCGGGCATTAATGGAAATTTTAGACCATAGTAAAATTCCGTTTATTGTTATGACGGCAACAATGCCGTCAAGTCTGAAGAATAGTTTATTTGAAAACATAAAATTAACTGAAGTGCTAAGTAAGGATACAGAGTTTAAGCAGAATAACACGATTAAATTTACTCTATTAGAAGAACCGCTAATTAAAAACGATGAAGTAGAAATACCAGACAGGATATTAGAAAAAATAAAAAATAAAAAAACTTTAATTGTACTTAATCAAGTGAGAAAAGCTCAACTGGTTTATAAAACGTTAACGAAACAGTTAAATTTAAGCGAAGATGAAATTGTATTGTTACATTCGAGATTTACATTAGAGGACCGCACGGAACATGAAAATAAAGCTCTTGCACTTATTCCGAGTAGAAATAAGGATAAATTTCAATCCGAATCCCTGAATAAAAAGCGCGCAATAGTTGTATCTACACAAGTCCTTGAAGCCGGTATTGATTTTTCAGCTGAGCTTTTATTGACCGAGCTCGCTCCAGCAGATAGTTTAGTCCAACGTGCGGGAAGGTGTGCTCGATATCAAGGCGAACAAGGCGAAATGATTGTTTTTGGGTTATATGAAAAAAAGGGCAAAAAAGAGGGTGAAAATAATGAAGATAAATGGCATTATCCATATACAAAGGAAGCCATAAAGGATACGGAAAGATGGTTAAAAGAGAATTCTTCTTTTGACATTAAGTCATTCAGTGATGCGTGTAAGTTTGTTGATTGTCTTAATTATTCAGTTAGTGATTATGAAGCCAAAGACATCTTGTTCGATCTTTACGAATGTGTGCTTTATGCCGATACAAAACCGGAAAATATCCAATTACGGAGTGGAAAACCTGTAACCATAGTTGTAGTAGGACCTTTTAGTAAAACGCAAAAAAGGGAGAAGGAGGAGACAAAAATTCTTAATTGGATAAAATCTAACGATATTAGAAAAAAATCGTTTTGCGTTGATGTAGACTTTCTTTTAAGGCTAAAAGAGTTTATTAAAATTAAATATGAACTCCGTTGGGATGATCAAAAAAACGAATACGTGGTAAAGGAGTTTTCTCAAGATGTTAAACCTTTTGCGAAATATCTTTTAGATAGCTCAAATTATGATAAAACAATAGGGTTAAAAGATGACAGAGGATTATTTATATAGCGCCACTAATGAAAAATATATTGAGCATATTTTAAATTGCCAAAATTACTTAAATAAAATTTATCCGCTGTTTGAATCTGTAATATTTAGAGTTCTAAACATTGATCAATATAATAAGAAAAATGTTCAAGAAGCTTTTGAGGCGATGATTATTTATCATGATTTAGGTAAATTAACTGAACAATGGCAAAAAAACTTAAAAGAAAACAAACGACGCCCAGTTCATGCAACAATTGGGGCGGCTTATTTGTGGAAAACTTTACCACAAGGTTTAAAAGAACCGATAAGTTTTGCAGTCGCTATTCATCATACTGATAGTGGGCTTTTAAGTGATAACATTGAACGTCCTGACGTTCAGGCAATAAAATCTCATATTGTAGATAACGAAGGAAAAATCAAATGGGCACAAAGAGAAGGAGCGTTTGAAGAGTTAAAAAATGAAGGCTTTTTCAACACGGAAATTAATTCTCTTACGATTTATGATCTTAAAAAAATGGCTCGAGAATTACGCGAATGGGCTAGAGGGCGTTCCTTAAATGCTCAACATCACAAGCGACTTCAAGTAGCACTGTGCCATCATATCTTAAAATTATGCGATGTTTCTGCAGCCGGTGCAAGAAAAGATTGGGAAAATGAGACATGCGATCCTAATAATTTATACGGTGGGTGGATTATGGTGGACAGTATAAAAAAATACGTAGAAAATAAAATTAAAACACAAAAGAATTGATTATGACACAAGAGATATCTCTTTATACACCCCTGACAGGATATCCGGAACTTGAAGCGAAAATTGCTTATGGTCTTGCAAAAGTCGGTGTTGAATCTGCTGAGGTTGAGTCTATAACTATTGAGCCATTAGGGGGATGTTATAAAATTACTATTAACGGCACAAAAGACAAGCTTGAGTCAGCATTTAACACCATAATGCACCGACTGTTTTCTTCTAAATTTATTCCCTTAAACACTCCTGGCGTTACCAGTAGAACAGCTTTAACACTTACTACACAGAAAAACGAAAAGTTTGAATTAGACGATTATTTTAGATTACCGGCGATTAATTTTAAAAATCAAACAAACGAACCAGTTTGCCGTCACGGAAAAAATACCGTAAGTGCTGTAATAGGACTTACAGCTTCCACGAGCTATCATCATGAACGGGACTATATAAACGTAGATAACAAAAAAGAGAATGGAGAAATTCATAAAACTCATCGTCCTACTAATCCGAAAGAAATTTGTAAAACTTGCGCATTATTAGCACTATTAGGAACCTGGTCTACAACATTTATCTTTAACATAAAAGACCAAGAGGTTGTCATTACGCCAATTCTAAAGCAAAAGCTTGGTGGAGCTCAACTAATAAAATTGTTTTCTATTCAACATCAACTTAGGAACATTAAAATGACGGCTGATATCCCTTCCACTCTTATACCAATATTGGTACTTTCTAAGATACCTTCAAATTTAGAAGTTTTAAAAGACTTTGATTTACATATTGCTGTGTTAACTCGTCCTCAAGGATATCATGTTGATAGTCTATATATCGGAGCAACCGGAAAATATATTGAGTATTTAAACAATAACTCCTATAATATAGCTGCAATTGATAATATGTTTGAAAATAATGCGATTGAAGCACTTTCGGTATTAAATAATTTATTAATAACACGCCGAAAAGATATGCTTCTTAAATTCGCTCGTGTTTATGTAAGTCAAACATCTTCAGATAATTGGATTAATTTAATGTACTATCAAACTGCAAAATATTTATCTGAGGAGGTGTGTATGATTAATAAAGAAATTATAAACAATAAAGCCATAAGCAGCCTGGCTCAAACTTTAAGGTATTTTGTTAAAGAAAGGAAATACCATTATGCCGATGATTTAAGAAACAGCCGGAAGGATTCCAAAGATTTTGAAGAAACTATTGTAAAGATGTTACGGGAAGCTCGATTGCGAAAAGAACAAGACGATAAGATACATTTACCCAATGATGAAGAGATAAAAGAAATATTTAATTTAGCTCAAGATAATTTTGATGATGTTAAAACTTCAATAGTGTTATTAGCATTAGCAGGTTAGCATTAGCATGGCTTACAAATAAGGAAACACAAAATGGAGGTAAAAATGCTTAAATTTGTAACATTTGCAGTTAAATTGCAGCTTAATGTTCATGACTTAAACAACGAAGCGTGCACAGGAAATGTTACTGACATTAGAGTTATTGATTTTCTTAATGAGAATGGCGAAAAAGTGGAAGCACCAGCTGTATCAGGTCGGATGTTGAAACACTGGCACTATGAATTATTAAGAAATCTCGGGATACAAAAAGATTTAAGTTTCTGCGATGCTTGTAAAATTGGCGAGCCGGTGAGGCCGGCTATTTTAAAGGATGGTAAATTATCACACGAGGAAGCAGTCAAAAAAGAACCCGGCGAGATTGTTAAAAGCAGCAAGATTGTTGAAAGGTGCGCTATTTGTGACATTCATGGGTTTTTAGCAGCAGTGCGTGAAACTTCAGAGCGGCGCAGTTCGCGGGTTATGTTTTCATGGCTGCTACCAACCTTAGATAGTGTATCAGTTACCAAACAAGTAATACATTCTCGGGTTAAAAGTGGGATAGATTTTGAAGATGAGAAATTAACTTCACAAATGCCTTTTAACAAATCATATGCTTCTGGAATTTATGGTTTTGTTTCAGCGTTTGATGTAGACCGAGTCGGTCTTATAGAATTAAATTTGGGGAAAAATATTTCTGAGACAAAAAAAGAGGATAAAAATTCTAATCCTGAAGATAAAAAAAATGATGATGATGAACGCCAAAAACGCATTAAGTTAGCAATTGAGGCTTATAGACATCTGATTTCAGGTAAAATGGGGGCATCGCTTTCTCATGCAATTCCTCACGTTGATCCTATTGAAATTCTTGTAGTCTATTCCGAAAAAGGTCCATTACCATTTCCTGTTTCGCCAATCTATAGTGATTATATTAAAAAAACCATGGGTTTGGTTCCTCAAGACTCAAAATGTTTATTCTGGAGCAAAGATCAAAAAGAGGTTGAGGGGATTGAAAAAGTAAATTCAATTAACGATCTCTTCGGCAGGTTATTAGATAAGGTTAGATAAGATTGAAAAATAACTGCAAACTATAGTGTGTTTAATATGAAAGCGGTTGTTTTTGATATCCGAGTCAACTCACTTTTCTCAATCCGAGTCCCTTACACCTGGCAATCAGCACTAAGTTATGTGTTGCCCCCTCCTTCTTCAATTATTGGTCTTGTTGCTAACGCGGTGCAACGTTATAATAATGACAAACATCCCCTTGAATATCTAAAGCAAGTTGAAAATTTAGTTGAATGGGCTGGAGCAAAATTACTTACGCCGGCAGTAACTAAAAGCTATACTACATCGGCGATTACTAAATGGTTATACGCAATCGGTGAAAAAGCAACCAATGTTTTAGGTAGGCAATATGTATATACAAAAAATATTAGAATAGCGATTGTTGTAAATGATGCGTCATTTGCAGAGGGGCTTAAAGATATTCTAAAAGTTACTCCTTTAACCTGCGGTGATAGCGAATCGCTTGTTTCAGTAGAAGATGTTTTAGTCTTTAATGCAGAAAAATTAGAGTATAAAAAAGATGAAGAAGTTGTAACTGAATACCCGGCGATTTTAGATTTTAATAAAATAGAACTTATTAACGGTGGAGGGCTGATCTATCCGATGCATAAAAGATGTTTGAAAGCTGAGCCAACCAAGACAAAAAAGGGCTCCAAAGGTGAATCAAGTTATCCGCTTTATAATTATATTCTGCCGGTTTCAAGCAAAGAATGCATTTTTTACCCATCTAGTTTGACATTTAAAGTGAAGGATACAATTTACGGTTATAAGATTGATCATATCGGAAAGGTTATTATTTAGGTGAGTTGGATACAATAACCGGAACATTGATTTGGTATTATAATATTTGCAAAAGAGAAGTGTGGCTTTTAGCTCACGAAATAACCCCCGACCCAGATAATCAGCTAATTCAACTCGGTAGTCTTATCCACTCTGAAGCGTATCCACAAGAGAAGAAAGGATGGGAAACCGCAGGAATGAAGATAGATATTATTAAACGAGTTGGGAAACAGATTATTGTTGGCGAAATTAAAAAATCTGATCGATTTTTGGAAGCAGCAAAAATGCAGCTTTTGTT
>JANXBB010000055.1 GCA_025061975.1 Caldifarciminota bacterium
AAAAAATTATTAAAGAAGATCGTAAAACTCGTGGTGAATACCAACTATCCGATGCCATTCAGGAAATGATTGACCAGGGCGAAAAGATAAAAATCTTCCCTGTTGAATATTGGCTCGATTGCGGAACACCCGAAGCATTAATCACTACTAATAGATATCTGCTTCAAACCACTAATTATTATCAACCTCGAGAACGAGTTGTAATAATTCCGCCGGTCTACATTGATGATTCAGCATCAATTGAAGAATCAGTTATTGGGCCGTTTGTATCCATTGGCCCTGAAGCTGAAATCCGAAATTCCATAATCCGTGATTCAATAATAAATGAGCGCGCCTATGTGGAAAATTGTCTTTTAGAAAGCTCTATTCTTAGTGACAATGCCGTAGTCCGTTCCCGTGCTCATCACGTAAACTTAGGCGCCTACTCGGAATTAGAATTAGTATAAAGTTTTTGCTATCTTTATATAAATGCTGTTTGAAATTACCAAAACCGACGAGCAGTCTAAAGCACGGCGTGGAAAACTATTTCTCCCTAACGGTATTGTCGAAACACCTGTTTTTATGCCCGTAGGAACACAAGGAACAGTAAAAACTATAACCCCGAAAGAACTTAACGAGTTAGACGTTGAAATAATTGTTTGTAATACTTACCATTTATATTTAAGACCGGGCACCGAAGTTATCGCTGCAGGTGGGGGATTATCAAAGTTCATTGGTTGGCATAAACCTATTCTTACCGACTCTGGAGGCTATCAAATCTATTCCTTACACGCCTTACGAAAAATTACCAACGAAGGAGTTGAATTCCAATCCCATATTGATGGATCAATACATTTTTTCACTCCGGAATCCGTTGTCGCAATTCAAGAGAAATTCCAATCGGATATTGCCATGTGCCTTGATATTTGTCCTCCATATCCGGCTACTTACGAAGAAGCACAAAATGCTACCAAACTTACTCTTACATGGGCTGAACGTGCAAAAAAAGTCCAAAAGTCCAATACTATTCTCTTTGGAATAATTCAAGGTGCAACTTACCCTGATCTTCGTAAATACTCAGCTCAAGAAACAGTAAATTTAGGTTTTAGTGGATATGCTATCGGCGGTTTGTGTTTAGGCGAACCATCAGATGTAACATATGAAATGATTGATACTGTGCGTAATTATATTCCAACTAATGTACCATGTTATTTAATGGGTGCAGGCTATCCTGAGGATATTGTTGAAGCTGTAAAACGCGGTGTCGATATGTTTGACTGCGTGCTACCAACTCGAAACGGCCGAACCGGAACTGCATTTTGTAGTTTTGGCCGGCTCACAATTAGAAACTCACAGTATACATACGATTTCAGCCCTTTGGATCCAAATTGTAATTGTTATACCTGCCGTAATTTTAGCCGAGCTTATCTTCGGCATCTTTTTATAGTCAATGAAGTTTTGGGACCTAAATTGCTTACCCTCCACAACTTACATTTTTTTGTTAATCTTATAAAAGAAATCCGTCGTCATATCGACGAAGGCGATTTTACGTCGTGGGCTAATGAATTTATCAATCGTTACTCTTCAAAAAACAATAGTAAATAAATTCTCCCAAACAGAAAAAATTAGCATCTATATAATATAGAATGATAAATAAATTATCGTCGAAAAACCCTGATATTTAGTACCGCAACAAAAACATATTTCCAAGCGTAGTCTCGGATACGGTCCCGGGGACCTCCTAAAAGTACCAATAATAGGTATTTTTCTTCTAACGGCCCTCGTTTTCTGCTCGAATTTAATTCTAATTAATAACCAACTGCGAAACGCGCAGTTAGTAGAACTTGTTAACCTGAAGATAATCACATGACATTTACTTGATTTAGTCGGTGAATTAGTGCATAAACAGACCATTGACAAACATAAATTATTAAGTTATTATTTTATCTTAAAGAAGAAGGATGAAAAAATGAAAGTCCTAAAGCTAAAAAAACACTATCTTAAAGATTATCTTAATGTTTTACGGAACTGGGGTGAGGTTTACGGTCCCGTAAAACAAGAGGATAAATATATTTATGGACTGTTAGACGATTTAGACAAATTAGACACTCGAATGCTGCGCACAATTCTGCCTGCAAAAAAATTCCTTGTGCCTCCACGGTTTAGTACTTTTACTTTTAAAGACCACAGCTACGAACCGGAATTAAACAACTTGCCCAATCGAGTAGTTTTTGGAGTTCATCCATGTGAGATCCATGGCATAGTAATCCTAGACAAATTCTTTTTAGAACGATTCCCTGACCCTTATTACGGAGAAAGACGACGTCGAACCGCAATCTTAGGGCTTTCTTGTGTTCCAGATGATAAATGTTTTGCGAAATCAACCAATACCCATTTTGCAGAATTCGGTTTTGATTTAGCATTTAATGACTTAGACGATTTCTACTTAGTTTGGGTTGGCTCATCATTAGGTGATGATTTAATCCGATTAAAATTAGAACTATTCGATGAAGAGATCAAACAGAGTGACCTTCAAAAATATATGGAATGGCGTGCCTGGCGTGACACTCAATATAAACTAAACCTCGATCTCACAGCAATGCCCGACATTATGGAACTTAATTATGAAAGTCCGTTGTGGGAAAAATTAGGCGATAAATGCCTTGCTTGTGGTGCCTGTTCAATGGTTTGTCCAACCTGCCCGTGTTATAATGTTCAAGACCAAATTCGTCCTAATAAAACTGAGGGAAAACGAGAACGGCTATGGGATTCTTGTATGTATAAACAATTTGCATTAGTTGCTGGTGGACATAACTTCCGCGAAAAACGTTCGCAACGGGTTCGACTCTGGTATACACACAAACTAAAGGCTTTTATTACTGAATTCGGCAAGGCGGCATGCGTTGGTTGCGGTCGATGTATTGATACTTGTCCGGTTGAGATAAATGTAAAAACTGTTGTGAGTGAACTAAAAGGAGGCAAATAATGTCTGATAATATTTATTTGCCCGAACCGATGAGAATTGTCCGAAGATATGATTTAACCGAAGATGTTAGGTTTTTTCAGGTGCGGCCTGTAGATATGGAACGAGCATTAAAATTAAGTTATCTACCAGGACAGTTTATGATGGTTTCAATAGCTGGTGTTGGCGAAGCACCATTTTCAATCTCTTCAACCCCATCACGTCCGGGACTTATCGAATTTGGCATCCGTAAAGTTGGTGTTCTTACCGAACAACTATTCAAACTTAAAGAGAATGAAATTATAGGAGTTCGAGGCCCGTTCGGAAATGGATTTCCGGTAGACAAATTTAAAAACAAAGATATAATTATTGTCGTCGGAGGATTAGGAGCAGTTCCGTTGCGTTCACTACTTCTTTACTGTCTTGATAATCGAGATCAGTTCGGCAAAATTTACTTTCTATACGGTGCACGCCGGCCCGCTGAAATGCTTTTTCGCAGAGAATTTTTGGAATTAAAACAACGTGACGATTTATATTGTTATCTGACAGTTGATAAGGATGACACCGGAAGATGGACTGAAAACATTGGAGTAGTTACTACTTTATTTAAAAAGCTTACAAATATTGATCCGGAAAACACTTATGTAACAGTATGTGGGCCTCCGGTTATGTATAAATTTGTAATCGACGAGATTATTAAGCTAGGTATCCCGAAGCATCAAATTTTAATGACTTTGGAACGACGAATGCATTGCGGAGTTGGTAAATGTGGCCATTGTGTTATTGGTTCAATTTACACTTGTATTGACGGGCCAGTTTTTTCGTATTGGGATGTAATTCATATGAAAGATTTAATTTAAACTTAAAAGTGTATGTCAAAACTTAAAGTAGCTTTTTATAATTTATCCGGATGTTCCGGATGTTTACTAAGTATTATCAATTGCGAAGATTCGTTGCTTGATGTTTTTAACGCAGCAAATGTTGTATCGTTTTTAATGGCACAAAGTAATAATCGCGAGGAAGAAATGGATTTAGCGTTTCTCGATGGTTCAGTGACCACTGACGAACAGGAAGAGTTTTTATTACATTTGCGCCCAAAAACTAAAAAAATAATTGCCCTAGGAACTTGTGCTTGTTACGGTGGAGTCCAAGCAATGGAAAACGGTAAAGGAACTTTCGAAAAACGATTCGAAAAAGTTTATGGTAAAACACCATTTAGTATTGTAAAAGCATTTGAATCTAAACCGGTTGATGCAATTGTACCGGTTGATTATTATATCCCAGGTTGTCCAATCGACGGTGAACTATTTCTTTATAATTATGCACGGCTGATCAAAGATCTACCGGTCGACATGCCGAAAACTCCGGTATGTCGAGAATGCAAATGGCAAGAAAACGAATGTCTCTTGTTAAAAAATCAGTTATGTTTAGGGCCAGTAACTGCCGGAGGTTGCAAGGCTCGTTGCCCGTCACATAATTTACCGTGTATCGGTTGTTTTGGTGCTGCCGAAGAAGCTAATTTAACATCAGAGTTT
>JANXBB010000079.1 GCA_025061975.1 Caldifarciminota bacterium
ATGCTCCTTTAAATCTGGGGGCATTCCAATTCGGCTGAAACGTTCTAATATTTCTTTCATCCGTTCTAAATCATTCGACATCTCGTTTAAGAATATACTTCGTTCTCCCGTGTTATTAGTTTTTAATGCCTCAACCCATCCAGCAAGCGAAGAAATTGGAGTAGCTAATTGATGAGCAGTTTCTTTGGCTAATGTAGTCCAAATTAATTCTTGCTCTCTTTTATGATATACGATTATTCCCCAAATGCCTATAAAAATAAACATTGCAAGAAACGTTATTTGAAAAAACGGATACGACCGTAGAATTTTAGTTGCATTTGATACTCCATAGTAGATTTTATTTAATACACGTACAGTATCATTTTCTGTAATTGTAATAACTATAGGCTCATGTTCCTTCTCTAATTCTTTAAGAGTTTCCATTAATCGAATTCCTTGCAATTTTCTTGGCGACACATTAGTTGCAGCAATTAAACTTCCTTGAGCATCGGTAATAATTACCGGAAAATCAATCTTCTTTATTACTTCTTCAAATATGATATTAAGTTCGGTTGAGTTGTCTTCGTAAGGGCGAGCTGCTTGACGCATGTATTGCGCATAAATTCTACTTCTTACTTCGGTCTCTTTTTCAATTTTGGATATTAGATATTTCGTATAAAGATATCCTGCTGCAGCTAAAATAAAAACACCTGCACCAAAATAGTATTGTAAAAACCGTGAACTGATTGAAATCTTCGGGCGTAACATATTAAAATTTAAGCTATAAAATGATATCACGAAATCTATGTAAGGTCAAGTTTTAAATAACCTAACTGATTCCAAAATTCTCGCTATTGGTATTTTTGCGAGTTAAAATAATTTTTTACCGCAACGAATTAATGGTACAATATCTTTGCAAAATGCTAGTAATTCAATAAAATAGAGAATTTAAAGCAAAGTTTTTACAACCCTATTCATACAACAATTTGCGAAAGCTATCACGAATAGCAACAAAGGTGTTAAAGTATCGTGCTTTAACGGGATCTGCTCGGGGAATTATTACTCTTAAAGGATTTACCCATTTACCATTTCGAAGTAATTCAAAATGTAAATGAGGACCTGTAGTAAGACCCGTGCTTCCTAGATACCCAATAACTTGTCCTATCGATACTCTTGTCCCAATTTTTAACCCTCTTGCAAAAGCACGTAAATGACCATATCGCGAAGTAAAATTTCCTTTATGCCTTATTTCAATAAAACGCCCGTATCCTCCTTTCCACCCTATAAAGCTAATTACTCCATCACCAATTGCGGAGACAGGAGTTCCTTCAGGAGCTACATAATCTACTCCTCGGTGTGGACGAATTATTTTTAAAACTGGATGAAATCGAGCCCGGGAAAAATATGAGCTGATATACGAATATCTTAATGGTGATTTTAAAAACGATTTACGCAATGATTTCCCCTCGTAATTATAAAAGTCCTTGTGACCACTGCTATCACAAAAATAAAACCCGGTAACATCTCCAATTTGGCCTTTATATCTAACCGCATAAATTTGCCCATAATCAATAAATTGATCGTTACAATACTTTTTTTCCACCAACACAAAAAACGAATCACCGCTTTGAGTTTCAGTGAAAAAATCAATTTCACAGCTTAGAACATCAGCAAAATTCAAAATAAGTGAAGGTTTTTCACCAATATTTAACATTGACTCATAGAGTGAAGATTTAATTACACCTTTAACAACAGATACTTTTTTACTAATCGGGCGATACAAAAATGAAATTTTTAAACTTTCTGAGGTCAATAAATCAAAGCAGTATATATTGGTAAAGTCTTGTTGATATTCTATTTTTTCAAAACGGGCATCTTTAAAAAAAATTCTTAGTGTATCTGTGGGTCTAATTCGTTTAAAATTAAACCCTGTTTCTCTGAATAATTGAACCATCTCGTAAGCCAAATTTTCAGAGATTCCGCTTCGAAGTAAAAAAGATAGCATAGTTTCCCCTAACTGAGGTGAAAAACTCTTGGTATAAGCTGTTGTAGTATCTAATTCCGATATCTGAAATCGTGGATATTTTCTCTTACATTCTGTATTTAAAACAATCGCTGTAATTGCTAAAATTAAAATTGAAGTTTTTTTAAATTGAAACATACAGTAATTATCATTTATTTATAATTCAGATAAAACTTCAAGAATTTTTTGTTTAATTATCTCCGGCGAAGATAGGTTTAAAAGATTGACCCCGATGCTCAATACGTAATTACGATAGCGAATATCAGTTAGTGTTGAAAGAATTTCTAATGCTTTTATTTCTGAATGTGTTTTTATAAATTTTTCATCAAAAACATCATAAAGATTCTGCCACCCGACCGGTAAAACTTGAGGGTGTATACTACTTAGAATAACTCCAAATTCTTTTAGCACCTTAGGGACAATTTCTTTATAATAATTAATGAATGGTAGCCGATTTTCAGCTTCTGTTAAAATCCACGCGCTCTCTACGTGTTTATCTATTAGAAGAATAGCGTGATAA
>JANXBB010000127.1 GCA_025061975.1 Caldifarciminota bacterium
AACTTTTTGTTACTAACAAGGCCGGCCAATATCAAATTTTAGCAAAATTCCTTGACGAAAAAAACAACCTACTCTTTTCTTCAACTAAAACCTTTGAAATTCGCGGGAGTATTTTTGAGGATGAAAAACTTTATGAGGAACTTGTGAACCGGTTAATTTATATTGCTACTGAAAAAGAGATAAAGAAATTAAAAAAAGTGCCGCCCGTAGCACGAGAATCAAGTTGGCGTGCATTTTGGGCCCAATTTGATCCTCACAGTCGGCTTAAGCTAACCGAACAAGAATATTTTGCTAAGATTCGCTATTGCGATGAGAACTTTTCTCGGGGTGACCGGGGGTATAAATCGGATCGAGCCAAAATTTATATGAAATATGGTGAGCCGGATTATATTGAGCGTCAGCCGTTTGAACCTTATTACTATGCGTCAGAAGTTTGGTATTATTATGGTTTAGGGAAAAAATTTATTTTTCTTGACCTTCACGGATTTGGTGAATATACTTTATACTCGGAACAAAAGATATGATACAGATGTGGAAAATTAACCTTTTGATATTTAGCATAATATTTATTAGTATTAGTTTACTCTACGCTGAGAAGCTTTCAGTTGACTGGGCAAATTTTAAGTATTCTTTAGAAAAAAACGACACCTTAAGACTATCGTTAGTCGAAGTATATTTTTCGGCCCCTTATTATGAGTTTGACTATCAAGTTGAAAATGAAACAATTGTCGGTCGTTACCATAAAGAGATTTTTATCAAAAACATCATGACCGAAGAAAGCATTAGTGAAACTGCGAACCACCGAATTATCTTGCCTTCTTTTCAGGTTGCTGAAAGCAAAGATCTAAAAGTTTTAGACATTTATCGGTTTATTGCACAACCCGGAAGGTATCTTTTAAAACTCACCATCACAGTACTTCCACAAGCTCATAAGACTTTAAGTTATCTTGATACTATTGAAATTACCGGTTATTCAGATAAACTTGCATTAAGTGATATTACCTTAGCGTCACTAATTGTTCAAGATACAATACCTTCCAAGTTTACCAAAGGCGGTGTCAAAATTATACCCAATCCGGACGGAAAATTTGGCAAAGCCTATGCAATTTTATATGCATACCTTGAAGGTTATAATCTAATCGCTGATACAAACTTTTACGAACTTAAATATCGAATATTAAATAGAGACCAAATGGTGATAAAAGAACTCCCAGCGGAAAAAATTAATAAAAGTGGCAAAAATTTTGCACACACTTTTGCATTAAACACCCAAGGGCTTCCTCCGGATGAATATTTATTAGAAGTCACATTAAAAGACTTATCTACCGGGAACGAAACAAAAAAGCTTAAAGAATTCTTTATTCTTGAACCAACTACTGCTGTAGTTACTAAAGAATTACCATTTGATCTCCAAGAAGCCGAAGCTATTTTTAAAGTAGTCGCTTACGAGAACGAAATTAAACATTACGAACATTTAAACAAAAAAGGCAAAATTGAATACTTAAGACGTTACTGGCGCGCCCGGGATTTTTCTGAGATTAAAAATCGAGTGCGCTATGCCGATGAAAACTATAAAGTTGGCCGCATCTTAGGACGTGCTACGGATCGTGGAAAAATTTATATTAAATATGGTAAACCAGACGAAGTTGTAATTCATACAATGGTTGAGCACACAAAACCTCATGAACACTGGTACTATTATCAACAAGGGCTACAATTTATCTTTGTTGATATTCGCGGTGACAGTAATTTTCGGCTCATATATACAAATAGCACCAGTGAAGTAAAACCTCCGAATTGGGAGAAATACATTGATCCGTTGGAACTCGAAGATTTACAATAAATTACGAAAATAACACTATGGTACCGCATCAATTTATTAATCTAAATCCGTGCGCACAAAAAGAAGCACGAGCAATTTTGTATGAAGTTAAAATAAATCCGTTTCGCAAAGAATTTTTTATTTCAGGTATTCCCCAAAAATTAAATTTAGTTTTAGGTACTAAGCTTGTAATTCTTTGTGGCAAAGAATTACTTTTAGGAACACTTAAAAATCAGCGATTGTTTTTTGAAGATAATTATTACGAAACTATTTCTGAACATTATAGTAAGTATTCTCCCCATATTCATTACGAATTTATCCCATCTGAACTGAGCAATAATCAGGATTTCTGCCAAATTGTTCGGATTGCAACCGAAGACGATTTAGCATTACGAGCGAATTTAGAAAGAGAATTTCC
>JANXBB010000014.1 GCA_025061975.1 Caldifarciminota bacterium
GGATGAACCACAAATGTTAGAATTATTAACCATCGGAGAGTTAGTAACAAGAGCTCGAGCTGCCGGGGTTCAAGTAATGGTTGAAGGACCGGGTCACATTCCAATAAATCAGATTGAAGCTAATATTCGACTTGAAAAACTGATCTGCAGTGAAGCTCCATTTTATGTCTTAGGTCCTTTAGTAACAGATATTGCTTGTGGCTATGATCATATTACCGCAGCAATCGGTGGTGCTTTAGCAAGCTATTACGGAGCTGATTTTCTTTGTTATGTAACTCCATCAGAACATTTAGGATTACCGACGATTGAAGATGTTCGGGTGGGGGTAATTGCATCTAAAATTGCTGCTCATGCCGGTGACATCGCACGTGGGTTAAAAAAAGCTCAACTTTGGGACGACAAAATCTCTAAGGCTCGTGCTGAATTAAACTGGGAACAAATGATCAAATTAGCAATAGATCCTAACCGCGCCCGGGAAATTTTTAACGCGCGACCAATTCAGAAAAACGGCACCTGTACTATGTGCGGCGAATTTTGCGCTTTAAAGAAAAGTAAAGAGATTTTAGATTAAATAAGTGTATGAAAAAAGCTAAACCTTATATGCTTTTAACTCCAGGACCAACCGAGGTCCCAGATTTTCTGCTTAAAGAAATGACAAAACCATTAATCTATCACCGCGAAGCTAGTTTTGAAAAACTATATCAAAATGTAGTTACAGAACTAAAAAAACTTTTCGTTACAAAAAATCAGGTGTTTGTTTTTTCCTCATCAGGAACCGGAGCTATGGAAGCAGCAGTCACTAACTTTGTTAACCGAACGGAACGGGTTTTAGTCGTCAGTTGCGGAAAATTTGGCGAGCGGTGGCGTGAACTTCTTTTTCGCTATGGGGTCCAAGTAAGAACACTTTCGGCCCCATACGGTCAAGCAGTAAAACCTGAAGAACTTGAACGGCAACTAAAAAGTGACGATGCACTTCATGTAGTTTATACAACACTAACCGAAACGTCAACTGGGGTACTTCAAGATATTAAAGCGTTTGGTGAAATCTGCCATAAGCTAAATCGGCGATTAATAGTTGACTGCATTGCGGGATTAGGTGCTGATCCTTTTTATATGGATGACTGGTATGTTGATGTCGCAGTTGGAGCTACCCAAAAAGCATTGGGTGTCCCCCCAGGCCTTTCATTTATTGCGGTATCGGATTTGGCTTGGGAACGAGTTCAAAATGTCAGGACTCCACGATATTATTTTGACCTGCGTATCGCAAAAAACTTCGCTATGAAAAACCAAACTCCTTGGACTCCGGCAATTTCTTTGTATTATCCATTACTATTGGCATTACAAAAAATCAACAAAAAAGGAATTGAACACTTTTGGAAACATCACCAAACAATTGCCGAATTTGTTCGAAAATCAGTAAAAGAATTGGGATTAGAAATTTTTTCAGAAACCCCTTCGAATGCTTTAACAGTAATTAAAATGCCTGAGAATCTTCCAAGTCATAAACTAATTAATTATATAAAAGTCCATTACCGAATTCTTTTTGCCAACGGCCAACAAGAACTTAAAGACAAAATTTTGCGCATTGGTCATATGGGCTATCTTACCAAAAAAGATATTGCCAAAGCTCTACAGTCATTAAAAATTGGTTATCATAAATTAACAAGTGAATAACAACTAATGGCCGCCAAAAATAAAATTCTTTTTGAGACAAAAAATTTAATTCTCATTGTCTTTGGTTGTTTAGTATATGCTTTAGCCTATGTGCTGTTTTTAATTCCCCATCAAATTGTTCCCGGAGGAATTTCTGGTGTTTCCTTGGTTATTAATTATTTTTTTCATACCCCTATTGGAGTTGTCATTGTAATCCTTAATATTCCAATTTTTCTCGTTGGCGCAAAAGTCATAGGTCAGTTATTTATGGTTAAATCAATTATCGGGGTTTTGCTCTCAAGTTTCTTTATTGACTTTTTCACTTATGCAGTCCCTTTATCATCAATTACTAGTAATAAAATTCTCGCTTGCCTTTACGGGGGAATCACTTTAGGAATCGGTTTAGGATTAATTTTCAGGGGCGGAGCATCTACTGGAGGAACAGACATTATTGGCCAAGTTATCAATCGCTACTCAAATTTTTCTACCGGCAATTCAATTCTCATCGTTGATTTCTGCATCATATCGTTATCAGGTATTGCATTTCGTAATTTTGAACTAGCGCTCTATGGCTACCTGACGCTCTTTTTTTCAACTAAAATTATCGATTTGGTCTTAGAAGGTATGAGTTATACTCGTGCAGCATTTATTGTCTCTGATAAGACCGAAGAAATTGCCCAAGCAATTCTTACCCAAATCCGCCGCGGTGTTACAAAACTCCATGGTGTTGGTGCTTATTCGAATACGCCGCGTGATGTCTTATATGTCGTATTAGCTAAACGCCAGGTTCCGGAATTAGTAAATATTACTAAGAATATTGATCCCAATGCCTTTGTGGTTATAACTGATGTTTACGAAGTCTTAGGAAAGGGCTTTGAGTCTCGAACAACAAAGCTTCACATTTAGAAATTTTTTATGTATAATTATAATAAATAAAAGGTAACTAGCTATGAGAATCGGTTTCTATCAGTTTGCTCCAATATTAGGAAATAAGGTGGCCAATTTAGAAAAAATCGAACGAACTCTTAATACTTTAAATACTGATTTAATTGTACTCCCGGAACTTGCAACTACCGGCTATTTATTTAAATCCCGTGCAGCACTTATGCCGCTGGCTGAAAAAATACCTGATGGTGAAACAACTCAGCTCCTATTAAAAATTGCCAAGAAAAAAAATTTTGCAATTGTCTGTGGTCTTGTTGAAAAAGAAAATAACAACTTATATAACTCTGCAGTGCTTGTAACACCTCAAGGTAAAGTCTATACCTATCGCAAAGCGCATCTTTTCTTTGAAGAAAAACTAATTTTTAAGCCGGGCAATATTCGATATCGAGCAGTTAAATATAAAAACACTAAATTAGGAATTATTATTTGCTTTGACTATATGTTTCCCGAAGCAACACGTTCTTTAGCATTAGATGGTGCTGAAATTATCTGCCATCCATCGAATCTTATTCTACCATTTGGCGAACGGGTGACAATTAGTCGTGCAATTGAAAATCGCGTGTTCTTTATTATGGCTAATCGGGTAGGATTTGAAAAAATCGGTAAAAAACAGGTCCAATTTTGGGGACGAAGTCAAATAATTAGCCCTACCGGTGAAATTTTAGCTAAAGCTGGCGCTGATAATGAAGAAGTACAGGTTGTTAACGTTTACCATAAATTGGCTTCTAATAAGAATGTCACTAAATATAATAACATTTTTAAGGACCGTCGAGTGGACCTTTATTATCAAGACTGATTGGAGTATAAAATGAAAAAATTCTTTTTGAATTTTATTTTGTTAATAAATATTATTTTTATTCCGGTAGTTTACGGAGCCATTACAGTCAATACCAAAGTTGACTCAGTAATTTTATATCCCGACCGTGCTTGGATCTTTCGCACCGGTCAAGTTAGTTTTGATGGTAGTATAACAATTAAAATTTCTGGACTTTCAGGAATGCTTGACGATAATTCTGTCCGAATAAAATCCGACAAACTAAAAATTGGCGAAGTACAAATAAAACGAAGTTACTTAGAACTGCCCAGCGGCCGCGTAAAAGAATTAAAAGACAGCATAAAACTCTACGAAGAAAAAGAAAAAGCATTAACAAATGAAGAAAAAGTTCTTGAAACAAAAGAAGAGTTTTTAAAATCAATTAAATTAGGTGCTCCAGAGATTATTTCTCGAGAACTACAGTCGGCAAAAATTTCGCCACTGAGTTGGACTGAAGCTTTAAACTTTATCGCTGCAGAGCTTACAAAAGTTAAAAAACGTACTCTTGAGGTACAAAACCTTAAAGAAGAATATAAAAAGAAACTTGATGCGTGGCGTAAAGAACTTGCTGATATACAAGCAATCCTTGAAAATCAAAAAGAGATCTATATCGAACTTTTTACGAAAACCTATGACAATTACTCAATAGAACTTTCTTATCTTGTTCCTTATGCATCAAACTGGCAAGCTTATTACGAACTCCAAGCATTGCCCGAAGCTAATGAAATCGGAGTTAACTATTATGCAAAAATCGCACAACGAACCGGTGAAGATTGGGAAGCAACTAAAATTATTCTCACTACTCTGCAAGCACCACCTATTGGTACTTTACCGGAAATCTATCCGTGGTGGCTTACATTAGCTGAAAAAGAACCGCAGCTGCAAGCAGCACCATTAAGAGCTGTGGAAGAAGTACAAACAGGACTTGAAGCTAAAGCCGAAGCCCCCAAAATTCAAGAGACCGGAATATCACTTCGATATCCATTAACAGGAAAAATTAGTGTAAAATCTGGCGAACCGGCAAAAAAATTTCTTATCGCTAATTTTAAAATTCCTGCAACATTTGAATACTTTGCATTTCCTAAAGCTTCAGAACTAGTATTTCTTTCCGGAAAAGCCCAAAATAGTTCAGAGTATATTCTTTTACCTGGTGAAGCTAGCACTTATGTCGGTAGCGAATTTAGCGGCAAAACATTTCTTTCAAGAATTGCACCTCAGGAATCTCTTGCGATAAACTTTGGAACCGACTTGCGAGTAAAAGTCAAACGAGAACTTGTAAGAACTTTGATCTCAGAAGTTGGCTTGTTTGCTAAACGGATACGTCACGAGTTTAGTTATCGGACAACGTTAGAAAATTATTATCAGGGAACAATAACTGTAAAACTTGTTGAGCAAATTCCGCTCTCACAACATAAAGATCTAGAAATAAAAGTCACCAAAGTAGAGCCATCAGGATATGAAGAGAATAAAGAACTTGGTACTTATACATGGTATAAAAACTTAGCGCAGAAAGAAAAGTTCATTGTAAATTTAGATTATTATCTTGAGTATCCTAAAGGCAAAATTATTCAGGGGCTGTAATATGCGGGCAGAGATTCGGAGACTTCGGATAAAACCGATTTCCGGTTTGGAATGGATAAAAAGATCCCGCTCAAGTCCCGACTCTGCCCTGCATCATTCTTAAAACTCCGAGAATCGTATCAGGAAGGGTGGGGTGGATGACCAGTATATTGTTTTGCGGGTTAATTTTTTAGATTTAAATCATAAGCAGAAACTTTTAATAGTTTTACTTCGCTTTTTACCCCTCACGTTAGTAATCTTAAATAACGCACGCCTAAAATAAACTCTGTTAATGGCCGATTTAGTAATAAATTAATCTGTGCTATAAAATTCTTAGTTTACTCCTCCCAGGTATCAATTTGAGCTTTCTGCAGACTTCCGGAATAGTCAATATAAACTGTTTTTAATTCCGAAAAAAT